>JAHJDK010000022.1 GCA_018812505.1 Nanobdellota archaeon
AGTAACTATTGTCATTCTGGTTGACTTAATTTTTGATTCCATCGCTACCAAGAACTTTACATATGCTCTTTCTACAGTAATTACTAAATCTTTGTCAATGATTCCGTCCATTACGACTGCATATATTCCGCTTCTCAAGCTTTTGATTGTGCTTTGTAGCTCTGACACAGGTACTTTCCCCAATATGTTAAGATGTTCATCTAAGACGTATGCGCCTCTTGTTCCTATTAAATCTTCGAGCATTTGGTTGAAGTTCTTCTTTTCTTCATCAGAAAGTTTCTTTTTTGTGTAAGACTCTTTTACATCCTTTTTTTCTGCTTCTTTTTCTTTATCGTCTCTTTTTTTGAAATCTTTCTTTTCTACTGTTTCAACTTTTTTATGCTCTTCTGGAGAAAAGTCTCTTTTCTCCATTTTTATCTGCTCAGCAGCTATTTGTCCTCTTAAAGCCTTATGTATTTCTTTTTTAGTTATTTCTTCGACTTCTTTTCCATCTGGTGCTTTTGTGACAAAGTCAATTTCTGCCACGCCTAATAATTCTTTAATTATAAGGTCTCCGCCTCGATCTCCATCTACGAAAACAGTCATAGTTTTTTTCCTGCTAAGTTCAATAATTGTTTCAGGAACACTTGTTCCATTCATAGCAATACAGTTTTTGAAACCATGCTTTAACAGGTTTAATACATCTGCTCTGCCTTCAACAACTATTATATCATCACTTTCATCTATTGTAGGTCCCGCTGGTAGTCTTTCTTTACCGTATTCTTGTATTTCCATTACTCGAACAGAATATGATACTTCATCAGCTAACTCTTGACTGTCTGGTAGAACTCCATCCATCAAATTTTTCAACAAGATTTTTGCTCTTTCAATAACTTGGTGTCTTTTTGAAATTCTTATGTCTTCTATGCCGTCAACTATTGTTTTAGCATTGCACGGACCTATTCTTTGGATTATTTCAAGAGCTGCTCCTACTATCGCAGTTTCTGCTTTGTCAAGTGATGATGGAATAATTATTTCTCCATTTGTTTTTCCACTTTTATTTTCAGTGTTTACTTCTATTCTTCCTATTCTTCCTGATCTTTGAAGCTCTCTAAGTTCAAGATCTGCTCCTAGTAATCCTTCGGTTTGTCCGAATATCGCGCCTATAACATCAGGTTTATCAACTATTCCTTCTATTTGAATTGTTGCATGAATAATATATTTTGCTGAAACTTGTGCAATTTTTGCCATTTTATTTCTCCTCCAATTTTTTTGGTTGTAAATTTTACAAAAAGCAATGCTTTTTGAATTTCATTTTAATCAACAAAATCTATTAGAAACACTTAACTAAAAGTACTTGTGAAGTATTAATAATTTTTAGTGCTTCTATAGAACAAGTTTTTTCCCTAATGTAATATTTATAATTTAATAATGATTATGAATGAACTTGTTCTGAAGTGATTTGATGATTTAATGAACATTAATTTGTTGCCCGAGGCACCAACCCCAAATTTCATAGCTTGACTTTAGTCGTACTCTAATGGGCACTCTCTGTGCCGGGCTGTATGTAAAAGCGTCTCAATCTCATCGCTGAGCAATTGCGCTCTGCTCGAAAAAGGACTCATTTACAATAGTTTTATGGAAATAGTAAACCATTTATAAACATATCGGATTTTGATTTTTTTATAAGTTGCATCCGCTTAGTTTGGAAATGGTTTCGAGTGTTTGTTCTCCAGGATATTGTTTCCCGTTTATTTTCCATGTTGGGTATCCGCTTATACCTGCTTCTTCACATGCAGGTGTTTGTACTCTGGAATCATTCTCGTCTGCACATTCTACATATGTTACATGTTGCCATGAGTCTCCAAACATTAACTTTTGATTTGCGCAGTGACTACACCAATATGCGCCGTACATTTTTGCTTCTTTTTCAGTAAGGCAATCTGCGAATAGTGTAAGAGAATCTGATTCTTTGTCTTCATTTATTTCAGGTTCTAGTACTACATTGCTTATAGGTGTAGTGGTTTCAATTTTTTCTTTGTTATCGTCATCTTCTTCTTGTTTGCACATCTCATTTTCAGGTGTTTCAAAGCAGTTGATGATTTCTATTTGTGTTCTCAAGCCTTGTATATAATTTGTAAAAGCTTCTTTTTGTTTCTCATATAATATGCTGTTTGCTAACTCTGTTTTTATTTCATCGAATGTAAATGTCTTCTCAGGTATCTTCTCAAGTGTTTGTATTAAGTGGTATCCGAATTGTGTTTTTACAACCTTTGCTTCTCCTACTTCATTTTCAAACGCGGCATCCTTATACTCCTGTACAAATGTAGAGTCTCTTGTGAATGCAGGATACTCTCCGCAAGTTTCTAGGCTTCCAGGATCTTCTGAATAATCTGTTACTAATTCACAAAATTTTGAGTTGTTTTCTTCAAAAATCGCTTCTACTTCGTTCATTATTTCAAGAGCTTCTTCTTCGGTTCTTGTCTCACTAGATATCAATATATGTCTTACTCTTACACTCTCAGCTATTTTGAATTGTTCTACATTATTTTCATAGTACTCTTTGACTTCTGCTTCATTAACTTCTAATCCTGAAAAAACTTCTGTGTCTAGGAATAAGAATATTTTTAGTTGGTCTTTAAATTCTTCAACTGTGAATCCTTGAATTGCAAGGTTTTCTGTTAATTCTTCAATTGAAAGATTGTTTTGTTCCATGATTTTTTGTATTTCTTCATCAGCTTCAACTCCTGTTTTCTTTGCTTGTTCTAGTAAGACTTTTTTGTCTATTAGCTGTGATAAAATACTGTTTTTATCCAGCATTTGTTGTAGAGTCGGATCCAATCTTTCATATTCTTTTGTTAATTCTGACTGATAAATTGGTTCGCTGTTCAGATATGCAACGACTTTTTCTTCTGTTTCTGCTTTATCATCTTCATTTGTGAATGGATTGAAGATTAAAAACACTATTATTGCTGCTATTACTATTAGAGATATGTATAATCCTTTTCTAGATTTTTTTTTAGCAATACTTTTTACTTTTGTTTTTGAAGTCTTATGACTTTGTTTGTTTTGTTTTACTATTTTCTTTGCCACTAAAATCACCTTTTTTTATTTCTTCTCCCCTTTGGGTTTTTGTTAATTTAAAGTTGTATATAAAATTTTTGTTTAAATAGAAAATGAAATAAGTTATTGGATATTTAATCTCATTTTCTATGTTGTAAAAGACTGATAAAACATCTAATTTTAAATGTCTTTTGCTAAAATAAGTGTTTCAAAACTACTCTTTAGTTTACATAAATATTTATATTAGTGTTTCACTAAAATTATTTGATGTACGACATTGTTATTGGCAGGAATGAGAAGGATAAAGAAAAATATGGTACAAAAGGAACTATTCTTTTAGGAAAACATTATGTTAAAATGGGTCGTACTAGTTCTTTGGCTAATAAAATTTTTTTGGATATGATTCGCTCTCACGTAGTTTTTGTTTGTGGTAAGAGGGGAAGCGGAAAAAGTTACACTATGGGTGTTATAGCTGAGGGTGTTGCTGACTTGCCTAAGGAGATTAGACAAAATATTTCTGTTATAATGTTGGATACTATGGGTATTTACTGGACTATGAAGTATGCTAATAAGAAAGATAAGAATTTGCTTGATGAGTGGGGACTTGAAGCTAAAGGTTTAGATGTTAAAATTTATACTCCTAAGGGATACTATGATTTTTATAAGAAAAAAGGTATTCCTACTGATGCTCCTTTTTCTGTTAAGCCTTCAGAGTTGGATGCTGACAATTGGAATATTACTTTTGGGATGAATCCTCATAATCCTATTGGTGTTTTAATAGAGCGTGTCATATATAATTTAAAAGATTCTGGTAAGGAATATGATATAGATGATATAATTAATGCTTTAATGAATGATTCTGATGCTGAAAAATCTGTTAAGGATGCTGCAAAAAACCAGTTTTTAAATGCTAAGAACTGGGGTGTTTTTGACAAGGAAGGAACTTCTTTGAAAGACTTGGTCAAAGGAGGACAAGTTACTGTGTTGGATGTTTCATGTTATGCGACTATGCCTGGTTCTTGGAATATAAAGAATCTTGTTATAGGTCTTGTATCTGAAAAATTGTTTGTTGAAAGAATGATTGCTAGGAAGAATGAAGAGTATGAGGAATTGCATAAATCAATGAATTATTTTGGAGATGAAAACATTGAGAAACAAGAGTTTCCGCTTGTTTGGCTGGTGATTGATGAAGCTCATGAGTTTTTGCCGGTAACAGGTAAGACTATGGCTACTGATCCTTTGGTTACGATTCTTAGAGAGGGAAGACAGCCTGGTATTTCTTTAATACTTGCTACTCAGCAGCCTGGTAAGATACATACAGATGTTATGACTCAATCAGATACGGTTATTAGTCACAGAATTACTGCCAAAATTGACACTGATGCTCTTGGAATGTTGATGCAGTCATATATGCGTGAAGGTTTGGATGTACAACTTGACAATCTTCCTAGACTTAAGGGTGCGGCTATTATTTTTGATGACACCAATGAAAAGATGTATCCTATGAGAATAAGACCTAGGTTTACTTGGCATGGTGGTGAAGCACCTTCTGCTTTACATAATAACGAAGAGTTGTTTGAGGATTAGAATGCATTATCGTGAATATTTGCGAGCTACTGGCATAAATATTTTATTTACTTTCTGTATTTATTTGTATTATCCTATTATTTCACCTTATATAAAAAGTATGGGTTTAGATGATTTTCAGGTTGGATTAATTTTTTCTATCATGCCTTTAATGATGATTTTTTCTTCTCCTATTATGGGTCGCTTATCAGATGCTATAGGCAGAACTAATGTAATTATTTTTGGATTAATTCTTGAGATATCTGCTATGGCTATGTATATAATGGGTTCCTGTTTGTGGTTGATTGTTTTAGCAAGAATCTTAGATGCTGTAGCTGTGTCTGCGTTAACTCTAGTTATTATTTCAAAGATAGAAGATAATCTTTCTGACAAGGAGCGTGGTAAATATGCTGGTGTAAGTTTTAGTTTGGCTCATATAGGTGCTGTAATTGCGCCTGTGATTGGTGGTATTCTTGCAGATAAGATTTTTGTCAAGTTTCCTTTTCTTTTGACAGCAGTTATATTGCTTGTTCTTTCTTTTAGATTGGCTTTTAAAACTAGAAAAGTTTCTAAGAAAGTTGAAAGGAAAAATTTTGATTTTTTTGGAGAGCTAAAAACTTTCTGGTCTTCCAGACTTTTAAGGGGTATGGGTTTTTTAGGTTTTGCTATGCATGCAACGCAGCCTGCTATGAGTGTTTTTTTACCTCTTTATCTTGTTGAAAAGTTGGGGTTGCCTTATACTTATGTTGGTATAGCAATCTTTTTTTTAGGGGTTGCTCATCTGTTTCAGTTTTATTTTGGGAGGTTGTCTGATAAGTTTGGAAGAACGAATTTGATTATGTTTGGATGTTTTAGTTTTTCTCTTTTTATGTTTTTATTGTCTTCAACTAATACTTATTGGTTGATTTTGTTATTTCTTTTTTTTCAGGGAGTTGGTGGTGCTATCTGGAATGTCTCTGCTTGGAGTTTATTATCTGATGTTGGTGAGAAGATTCATAAAGAAGGAGAAGTTGCAGGTTCATACATTTCTATAGCAAAGATAGGGTCTTTTATCAGCTATATTTTTAGTGGGTTGATTGTTCAGATCTATGGTATAAAAATATTATTTATGTTTTGTGCTTTATTAATAGCTGTTGGTATGCTTGTTGCATCTTTTTATTTTGGAACACACATATCTTTAGTTGTTAATGCTAAAAAATAATTTTCGAAGATTTTTCGCCTTTTTTGAAAATGTTTCTATTTTTTTTGATAAACCTTTATAAACCCAAAAATATTTATTATTTTTATGGTGTTTTCAAAATCTTTTCCTAGGACCATAGACAAGAGTACTTATCCTATTTGGGAGGAGATATATCTTTCTGATGATGAAGAGCAAAAAACTCAGGTTGAGTGCAGGAAAAAAAATATTTCTTTAATGAAAGAATGCGTTGATGATGCTAAAAAGATTTTCGTTGAGAAAAATCTTAAAGACTTTCAATCTGATGTTATTAATATTGCTATAGTATTATTTGAAAAAAGAGCAAGTCATGAAGTATTCTGGAAAGAATCAAAAGCTAAAGAGAAGTTTGATAAACTTTTTGGCAGTAATAATTAAATTAATCTCTTTTCAATCTCTCTTTTTTCTAACGGTTCATATTTAAGACTTTTTTTGTTGATATGCCAAAGAGTTGCTTGTAAGAAATAGAATATTGATCTGCACATATCTGTTTGTGTTATTATTCCTTTTAACTCGTCATTATTTGTTATTGGTAATCTTCTGACATTGTCAACCACCATTAGTCTGTTGGCTTCAAATATGTTTGTATCATCTGAAATTGTCATTACTGGAGATATCATTAATTCATTGACTGTTGAGGATTGACATTTTTCAGGATTTTCAACTATGCTTGCAGTTACGTCATACTCTGTTATTATTCCTGCAATTTTTTTATCTTCAAGGATTATTATTGAGCCTATGTTTTTTTCACTCATCAATTTTTTTGCATCAGAAAATTTTGTATCTTTAGTGGTTGTAATAACTTCTTTAGTCATTACCTGTGTTACTTGTAATAAATCTTCTGTTTTAACTTCTAATGAATCAAAGAACTTATCAAATAGTCTGACAAAGTCAGTTTGTGTTACTATTCCAACCATAGCCCCATTTTTTTCAACAACTAGTTTTCTAAAGTTGTTTTTTACTAGTATAGGGACTGCTTCAGCAACTTTTGTGTTAGGGTTTATTGTTACTAGTTTTGGTGACATTAAATAGTTAACATTTAGTTCTTCTAATTCTTTCTTGTTAAGAGGTGCTTTCTTTAAGAAGTCTCTTTCAGTAACCACTCCAACAGGTCTATCTCCATCTTTAACAACTACACAGGAAACTTTTTCACCAACTATTATCTGTCCTGCTTGACTTAGTTTTTCATTTTTTTGAATGGATATAACATATTTAGACATGACTTCAGAAACAGGTTTATTAAGCACCTCAATTATTTTTTTCTTTAGTTTATCTTCTAATTTCTTCTTTTTTAGGTTCTCAAAAAAACTCATTTTATTTCTTTTTCCTTTTGTAATGATGCTGGTTATGTATTGCTAGTTTTTCAAGATATTCTTCCTCTAACGGTGCCTTGCTCATACTTATAATTGATGCTATGAACATAGCCACAAAAACCAATAGAAAAGCAAAAGCCCAAGTTTTAATAACACTTGTCAATAAAAACGCACTAGCTATAAATCCAAACATTGAAAAAAGCATGAAACTGCTTGGTAAAGGAGCAACTTTGAACATATTATACACCTCTTTTTTTAATTATTAACAAAACGTTTTTTCTCTTTAAATATTTTCTCTTTAAAACTTTACGAACTGGAGTTTGTCAACTTGTTTTCTGGCTTTTAATAGTTTATTATTAAAATCTTTCATAAAATTAATCATTTTTTCAACTGCTATTTGTTTTATTTCTCCAGCACTCATAATTCCTGATTTATAATCTTGATATATGTCGTCTAATTCCTTGTCATCCTCAACTAAGTGTTGTTTTAACAGTTCAAACACCATACATTTTTCTACTTCAGCACCTAATCTTCTGTGTTCTTCAAGTGTTGGTCTACCGCCACTAACAGCTCTCATAATTTTTTTCTTAACAGCAGTTTCATCTTCAGGTATGGTGATGCATGATTCTGGTTTTGACTTTGACATTTTTACGCTTCCATCTAGTGAAGGTGTATATTTGTGATATAATGATCCTGGAGAAAAAAACTTTTTTTCTTTCATACGGCTAACAACATCTCTTGTTAATCTGATATGTGGATCTTGATCTATGCCTACAGGTATTATTCCAGGCATTCGTTCTTTAAACTGAGGATATAGTATATCTCCGACTTGTGTTACTGCACTCATTATTCGTCCTGGATCAGCACTTCCATAGATTGCTTTGAACTCATTTAAAGTTATTTTTCTAGCCGCTTGATAAGCAAAGTGTACAACTTCTCGGTTTTCTGATTGAAAATAAAAAATAGTTTTTTTAGGATCTAGACCTAAAGCGATGTAAGCTGGTATGTGAAATTTTAAAGCTCTTTCTCGTCCTTCTTGCAGGCTTACGCCTCTGGCGGCTTGTGCTTCTAAATCAGCCACCAAGATATATGTTTTGGCTCCTTGCTCTTGAAAATATTTCAAGTTTTCAACAACTAATTTTGTTCCTAGGTGAATCTCTTGATTTGTAGGCATTATTCCACTCAGAGCATAAAAGGGTTTTTTCTCTCGAATACATTTAGATATTATTTGTAAATCTCTACCTGCAAAAACAACTCCTCTGCGCATAAGCTTGTTTGGGTTAGGAAAGTTAACACTATCAAATGTTTGAAGCCCAAAATCCTTCACAACTTTTTTGTAATCTTGTACAAGTTCTGAACCGTAAGGATCAATTATTTTTGTCATTATACATCATATTTTATTTTTGTCTATATAAAATTTTTGCTGTCTCATATGATTCTTTGTTTATCACATGATATTGTTTTGCGTTCTGTTTTTCTAAAAACAATTCATCGTTTCCAATTTTTAGATAAACCATTGTTTTGTATTGGCTTTCTTGGTCGTATAAGTCTGTTGACGATTGTACTTGTTGAATAACTAACTCTAATTGTTGTTGCTCTTTTGATTGATTTATTATTTGTCTGACTTTATGACTTCCTAAAATAGATTTAACTCCTGCTTGTTTTATTATATTTGTTATTTCTTCTTTATTGTTTATTATTTTTTTATAATTCA
>JAHJDK010000023.1 GCA_018812505.1 Nanobdellota archaeon
AAGTAGGAAAAACTTTCTTCTGGTTGTTTTATGCTGGAATGATTTTTGTCGGAGTCAACATTTCTAAAAAAATGAAAAAACATCAAGATCAAATAGCATTTTCAATTGTATGGATAATCTTCATCTCAGGAATTTTATTCAGCAGAATCTCCGAAGGCTCGTTGAAGAATACTGATTTAGAATGGCTTGAAGGGGTAGGGAAACTTTTATTCTATCTCTTTTGTATTAGCTTAGTTTGCGCAGGAGTTTATTTTAGGAAATTTATCAAGAACCCCCGTATAAAGAATATATTCACAATCTCTTGGGTAGCAGTTTCTTTCCTAACTATTCTAGTCAGCATTAGTAGAAGTTTAATTTTAAATAACGGAGAGCTTTTGATAAACGGCACAAATCTTGTTAGCCAATTATTTTATTTTGGTGGGGCTTTCTTACTTCTAACCGTTTTATTATCTATCTATTTTAATGAACAAATAAAAATAAGATCTGGATTGATTATAACAGTGTCTTGGTTAACTTTCATGTTAGTTTCAGGGAGAGGGGCAGTAAGATTATTCTTCATGATAACCCCCTTTGTTTGTTTTATGGTCGGATACTCTGTTGTAAATTTATATGATTATGCAAAAAGAAGCAGAAGAATTAAATGGTTAAGAGTCAGCTTACTCTCCATATTTTTTATAGTAATCTTCGCAATCTTCTTCTCTACAATAGGATATTCTGTAACCCACAGAACCCTTTGTCCGAACGGAATTTCAGAAAACGCTGGGCAAATAGCACAAATCATTTGCACCCCAGATCTCTATGCTCAATCAACTTTCCAATCAAAAAACACAGGCCCTTCTGCAAATATGCAATGGCAACAAGCAATGTCTTGGGTAAGAGAGAACACTAACGAAGGAAGCATATTTATCCATTGGTGGGATTATGGTTATTGGGTTCAATATCTTGGAGAGAGACCAACTGTGACAGATGGGGGTCACATAAATAGTTATTGGGACCATCTAATCGGAAGATACCTCTTAACAACTCCCCAACCAGAAACAGCACTTAGTCTCATGAAAACACACGATGTATCATATTTGCTAATTGATCCAACAGACCTTGGGAAATATGGCGCCTATAGTAGTATTGGAAGCGGACCAGATGGCAATGACAGATTAAGTTGGATACCGACTTTACTTTCAGATCAAAGCCAGATGAGAGAAACCCAAAATAGTACAGTAAGGGTCTTTAACGGAGGAGTCCCCTTGGACGGAGATATCGAGTATACAAAAGATGGAAACACAATCTTCCTTCCAGAAGGAAAAGCAGTCTTAGCAGGCATAATCTTAGAAACCACATCACAAGAGGGGGCAATTGGACTCTTGCAACCAGAAGGAGTTTTCATATATAATGGGAACCAAATTAACCTTCCTATAAAATATATCTATTATAATGGAGAGATTATTGAATTTGAGAAAGGTGTTGAAATCATACTTCGAGTTGTTACCAAGGTAGACATAGTTGGACAGAATTTACAAAAAGACGAACTTGGGGCGATAGTTTACCTTTCTCCGAAAGTAGCCCAGGGGTTATTCGCGCAACTTTATCTAATGGACGACCCTTTTGAAAAATACCCAACTTTAAAAATCGCACATTCAGAACCAGATCTATTTATAAATCATTTAAGGAATCAAGGATTTAGTTTGGAAGAATTCGTATACTACCAAGGATTCAGAGGACCAATAAAAATCTGGGAAGTTGATTACCCAAGCAATATCATTTCAAAAGAAGAATTTTTAAGGGTATATGGGGGCTGGGGGGAGTTTGACAATTTGGAGTTTACAAACTGAAAGTTGACATGACAATAATCATAATAGGTTTGTTCTGTTCTTAGCCAGATTATAGGTTGCGCAATCTTTAAAAGAGGAATAATTCTCGGTATTAAATGGCAGAAAATTCAAAGATAGCAATCATAATCGGAACCAAAGCTGAGCTGATAAAGTGCATGCCTCTTATGTTAGAATTGCAAAACCAAGGCAAGGACTATTGGTTTATACATACTGGCCAACATAGTTTGAAAAGCGCTTGCGAAGAATTTGGCATAAAGCGCCCTGATTTTGTCTTGAGCAAGGCCCCTGAATTAAGCACAAAATTCTGGTCAAAGATAAATAATAACTCAATGATGTG
>JAHJDK010000024.1 GCA_018812505.1 Nanobdellota archaeon
AGCGCATCAAACACCACTGCAACCCCTGCGCCTGTGTTTGAGAGTGTTTATGAGAAGTGAATTTTTTTCTTTTAGATTTTATTGAGTTTTCTTATAATTGTGAAGATTTTCCGGGTTTTTGGGTGAAAAACATTTGAATGCATTTTTAGCACATGCTTGTTTGGATGAATAATTATTTTTTTGACTTTGATTAATTTTTTCCCCTATCCATAAAATTTATATTATTTGCACATCTTCCTTTTTTGATGGGTTCAAATAAGGGTTTGGTTTTTTTGTTGTCAACTTGTTTAGTTTCTTCTAGTGTTGCTTCTGATTCTTTAGCTGTGCCTGATCCTGAGTTTGATTCTTCTCAAGATTGCACTTCTAGTGCGGCTAGGAATTATTTTAAACAGCAAGTTTGTTATTTGAAAAGTCATGATTTAAGCAATCCTGTTTTTAAGTGGGAAGAATCTAGTCATGATATTTCTTATAGTGTCTGTTTTGAGTTTAATGATAATTCAATTTTGTTTTATGATAGCTTTATGGATAAGAATCATTCTGATGAGATTTCTTTGTGGTATGGTTCTTGTAAGACTGTTAGTATAGTTCTTACTAATTCTTTGAAGTCAAAGTTTCAGAAGGTTTTTGGTGCAGACTTTTTTGATAATTCTCCTTATAGCAATGGCTCATGGTCAAATTCTATTATTCCTGATGATAAAAAGTTGGATGATTTTCGTTTGAAACTGGAAGAATTTCTTATAGATTATTATTAGTTATGCTATTATGCAGTTAAAATAGGAACTTATTTATAATTGTAAAATTGTTTGTTTTTATAATGACTAAAGAATGTCTTGTCAGAATTTGTCCTATTTGTGGCAGCACTAATGTTAAGAGTATTTACTTGATAAGTCCTTCTGAGCGGCTAGTATCTGGTGCTAAAAAATTTCAGGAGAGGTTCAATGCTCATTCTGTTGGTTCAGTAGCAATTGGTTGGCAGCCACAAAATCCATCTGTTTTTATTTGCATGGATTGTGATTATAATGGAATTTGTCCTGAGATTGAGATTTCTCAAGTAAAAGAATTTAAGAAAGAGTTAAAGAAGATAAAGTGAGATTTTAGTTTGTGTAAATTATAATATTTATGGTCTTCTTCTTATTTCGTTTAAATATATTTTTTATGAGAATTCTTATTTTTCATTAGCCACTGGACATTTAGACACAGAATATTTAAATGTTAACATTTTATTTATTAATGTATGAGTAAAAAAAATAAACTTGTCGTTTTTCAAGATAAAAAGATTAGAAGAATTTGGCGTAAGAATGAGTGGTATTTCTCAGTAATAGATGTGGTTCAAGCCTTAACAGATAGCAATAATCCAAGAAATTATTGGTCTATGCTTAAAAAAAGAGAAGAAGATGTTGGAATTGAACTGTCCACAAATTGTGTACAGTTGAAATTAGTTGCGTCAGATGGAAAATTAAGAGAGACAGATTTTAAATCTTCAATAATAAATTTATGCGGTAAACTTCTTTGGTCAATAATTTGGATTACTTTTTCATCTCCTTTTTTAATCCATATTGTTCTAAAATGTTTTTGTTTTATGTTCATAATATCATCTGTTATTATTGATTACTTGAAATACTTAAATTTTGTTATTTTTAGGTGTTTTTATTGCCTAAAGCATTTCTCGTAGTAGTCGCATTGGCCAGAACTCCATCTGCATAGTGGACTTGTTTTTTTTGGGTAATCATGCTTGTTGTTGGTGATTGTTTTTGTGTGCATATATTTGATTTCTTTCTTTGCTTCTTCTACTAGTTTGTCATCTACTGAGATTAGTATTTCCGAGTATTTTAAGAAGTCTATTCCTACTAAGTCTGGTCTTTTGCCTTTTTCTTCTTCGTACAGTAATGCGTATATTCCTAGTTGTAATCTGTATTCTTTTGTTATATCACTTTTCTTGCTTGTCTTGTAATCAAGTATCACTGTGTTATCCCCTCTTTCAAATACTACATCCATGAATCCTCTTACTTTGAAGTTGTCTGATGTGAATTCCATTTCTCTGATGGGTGTTAAGTGTTTGACGGCTTTTTTGAATGTGCTGCCGTTTTTTAGTTGTACTCGTAGTTTTTTCTTGAATCTGCTGAACCAGTTTTGCAGCATCATTTTGCTTTCGTCATAGTAGCTTTTTAGTTTTCGTTCGTCCATGTTTAGTTCTAATAATTCTGAGTAGTGTTCGCTCCAGGTTTTTTCTAGCAGCCAGAATAAGTGTAATCTTAGTGCGTCTTCGCTGTTTATTTTGCTGTCTATTTCGTAGAAGTTTTCCAGCACTTCGTGTACTATTTTTCCTCTTATTAGATGTATGCTTGGTGTTGTTGGTAATTCTTCTATGTAGTGGTAGTAGTACTTTCTAGGGCACTGTTTATACGTGTTTATGCTGCTTGGACTCTCTACTCTAACCATTTTATATTTTCTCTAATAATAAGTTGAACTGTCTGCCTTTAATGTTTTCGCTTGAAGAAAACGCAAATTTATCATTTGTTTTGGTTGTTACTTCAATAGTTTTGGCTCCGACTTTATTCTTTATCTCTTCGCTGTATTTCTCTATCCATGTTTCTTTTGTTTCTATCACTAGTTTTATCTGGTCTTGTTTTTCTAGGTTTGCTTTTTTTCGAAGATTTTGTGTTCTTCTCATTATTTCTCTGGCAAATCCTTCTTCTTCCAGTTCTTTTGTTGTTTCTGTGTTTAATATGATTGTTGTGGATCCTAGTTCTGATATCTTTTGGTTTTCAGGTATTATCTTTTTCACTTCTAAGTCTTCCCATTCAAGTTTTTGACCTTTAAACCTTACTTTGTTGATGTCTTCTTTGATTTTATTCACATTTTGTTTTATGAACTCTGCTGCTTCTGATGTTCTCTCGCAAAATTTCTTTCCTAACACTTTATAGTTTGGTTTTATCTCCATGTCGTACTTTACTTTCTTGAATGTTATTTGTTTGATGTTTAACTGTTTCTTTATTAGTCCTTCAAGTTTTTCAACTGATTTCTCAACTTCTTTGTTGGTTGTGTCTATTATTAATTCTTTTAATGGCCACCTGACTCCTATGTTTGCTTGGTCTCTGCATGAGAGCGCTGCGGCTATCACTCTGCCTGCTGTTTCAAAGGTTGTTTCTAAGCTCTTGTTTATGAGTTTGTCATCGTGCTTAGGCCAATCCATTAGGTGTATGCTTTCAGCTGAAAGTTTGAATTCCTTTTTTAGGTTTTGATATATTTGTTCTGTGATAAATGGTATGGTTGGAGCCATTAGTGTTAATCCTTTGAGGTATACTTCGAACATGATGTTTAGTATTCTCTTTTTTTCTTCTTCAGTTCCTGATGCTATTTTTTCTCTTACAAACTGGATGTATGTTCTTGATAGGTTAAGCAGTAATTCTTCTGGTGTTAGTGGTGCTTCGTTCAGCAGGTATGCTTCATATTGTTCTGTTGTTTTCTTTATGCTGCTGTGAAGTTTTGATAGTATGTACTTGTCTTCTAGTGATAATTTTTTAAAATCTGGTTTTTCTGGCTTGTAGTTTATTGAACTTGCTAAGTCTTTTATTAGGTGTTGTATATTCCAGAAAACAAACAGGTTTCGATGCTTTACTTCTGTGTCATCAAAGTTGTAGTTCATATCCAGTCCTGGTTTGGATGCTGTTATTGTGTAGTATCTTAATGTGTCTGAGCCGTATTTGTCTATAACTTCGTATGGTGATATGACATTTCCTAGGCTTTTGCTCATCTTCCTGCCTTGGGAGTCTTGTATGAATCCGTGCATGTATACTTTTTTGAATGAGTGACTGTCCATTCCTAGCATGCTCGCAACTAGCAATAGGTTGAACCATCCTCTTATTTGGTCTTTTCCTTCAAGTATGAAATCTGCTGGGAATAGTTTTTTGAATAAATCTTTTTTTTGCGGGTAGTCCAAGCAATTCCATGATGTAGTTCCTGCGTCTATCCATACGTCTAACACGTCTGGTATTCTTTTCATCTCTCCGCCGCATTTACAGTTCCATTTTATCTTGTCAATCCATGGTATGTGCAGGTCTTCGGGTTTTTCGCCTGATTTCTTTTCCAGTTCAGCTACTGATCCTATGACTTCATAATTGTTGCATTTGTTGCATTGCCATATTGGTACGGGTGTTCCCCAGTACATTTGTCTGGTTATGCCGTTGTCTCTCAGGTTTTTAAGCCATGATGCAAATGCGTTATAGGCTGCTTCTGGCACCCAGTATGTTTTTTTGTGTAGTTTCAGCATTTCTTCTTTTAAGTCTTCTACTTTGAAGAACCATTGGTTTGTTGTTCTGAAAACTACTGGGTTGTGGCATCGCCAGCAGTGTGCGTAGTCGTGTTCTACATCTGTTACTGCTAATATTCCTCCTTTGTCTTTTAGTTCTTGTATGAATCTTTGATCGTCTACTCTTGCTTTCCAGCCTGCGTATTTTTTCATTTCTTTTGGAAATAATCCGTGTTCGTCAAGGTTGTTGAATGCTGGTATGTTTTCTCTTCGTCCTACTTCATAATCTTCAGGTCCGCATCCTGGTGCACAGTGGACTAATCCTGTTCCTGCGCTTGTATCTACATATTCTTCTGACATTATGACTGTGTGGACGTTTGGGTGTTCTTTCTTTAGCTTTTCATATATTGGTATTTCGTCTTTTAGTGGGTGTTCATATTCTGTTCCTGCTAGTTTGTCTCCTTTGAATCGTTCTAGTATCTTGAATTTCTTGTTGCATACACTGCTTATGAAGATGTTTGCTAGCACTGCTGCAACAACCCATTTTTCTCCTTCAACTTCCACTTTGACATATTCTAGTTCTGGGTTGACCATCACTGCTAGGTTGTATGGAATTGTCCATGGGGTTGTCGTCCAGATTATCAGGTATTCTTTTTCTTTGTTTTTAATTTTGAATTTTACGAATATTGAATCGTCTTTCACTAGTTCATATTCTAGTTCGTGTTTTGAGAGTGAGGTTGTGCAGTCATAACACCAGTGCATAACTTTTTCTCCTTTGTACAGTCTTTTTTTCTTGTCAGCTTGTTTGACTAGCCACCATTCTCCTTCTATGAATTCTTTTGTTAGTGGGTAATATGCGTTTTCAAAGTCCATCCATACTCCTAATTTTTCAAAGTCTTTTGTCATTGAGTGCATGTTTTCTGTTGCGAAGTCTTTGCATTCTTTGACGAATTTTGCAACTCCATATTTTTGTATGTCTTCCATGTATTTTAGTCCTAGTTTTGATCTGACTTTTAATGAGATGGGAAATCCGTGCATGTCGTATCCTGCTCTGTCCCAAACATCTAGTCCTTTCATACGCTTGTATCTTAGTATAGAATCTTTTAGTGCTTTGTTCCAGGCGGTTCCCATGTGTACTTTGCCAGATGTGTATGGCGGACCGTCTAAGAAGTATAAGCTTTTTTTTCCTTTATTTTTTTCTTTTAATTGTTTGTATATCTTTTTTTTATCCCACAAATTCTTTACTTCTTTTTCGACATTCCTGAAATCGTAGCTTTCTTTCATCCTATTTATCTTTTGATTGTTGCTTGTTTATATTGTTTTCTATCAATGTTTGTTCTTGCCAGCCATTTTTTTGACTAGTCTTCTAACTAATAATTATGATAGAAACTTTGGCAATGTTTTTTTGCCTCATATTATTTGTGTGTTCATAGGATGTATATAAAATTTACTGTGTTGTCATGGTTGTTGTTATTGTTATTTTTGTTTTTGCACAAATTATTTAAAATTAATATGCTTATAAGTTTTTTATATGGATAAAGTTGCTGTTTGCTCTAAGCATCAGGATAAGCTTCCTGAGATGAAATCACTTTTGGAGTCGAAGGGTTTTAAGGTTGTTGCTAGTAGTCCTGATTTTGTTGTTTCTTTTGGTGGTGATGGTACTTTGTTGTATTCTGAGCGTAAGTTTCCAGGAGTTCCTAAACTGGTAATCAGGGATAGTAAGATTTGTAAAAAGTGTGTTAGTGATAGAAGTTCGACTGTTTTAGAGTTAGTGCGTAATGATGATTTTATTTTAGAGGAATGGTTGAAGGTTGACGCTTGTTTTAATAAGGAACATTTTCTTGCTGTTAATGATGTTATTATTCGTAATAAGTTTCCAATGCAGGCAATTAGGTTGGAAGTGGTTGTTGGTGAAGAGCAGCTGGTGGAGGAGATGATTGGTGATGGCTTGGTGGTTGCAACTCCTTTTGGTTCAACTGCTTATTTTAATTCGGTAACTAGAACTTCTTTTAATAAAGGTATAGGGGTTGGTTTTAACAATTCTGTTTCTAGGCATGCACCTTTTTTCTTGTCTGAATCTGATGTTTTGAAGGTGAGGATTATTAGGGGTGAAGCTCATTTGGCTTTTGATAATAGTCCTAAAGTTGTTTCTTTGAAGGATGGTGATTTGGTTTCTATTAAGAAATCAAAGGATGTTATGAAGATTATTAACTTTAAGAATTTAGACTTGTGGGTTTTGAACAAAAGATTTAAATCTAAGTTGGAGGAATGATTATAAAATGGCTTATACTGTTAAGAAGGGTTGTCCGATTTGTAAGAGTGATGTGTCTGGTGATAGGGATATTAAGTTTTATTGTAAGAGATGCAATATTTTGTATGATTATAATCATTTGAATGATGGACGAATAGTGACTGAAAAGCCTGAGAAGGTTCAGGAGTTGAAGATTGTTCGTGAACCTGGTTATTTATACTTTGTTGATAAAAAAGGAGATGTTTCTCGTGTCAGGATGGCCAGGAGCAGAGCTGACAAGGGTGCTAAGAAGCATGAACTTGTTGTCAAGGTTGGTTTAAAAAAGGAGAAGGATTTCTTGTATTTTGTTGATACTGATGGGGCTGTTGCAAGAACTCCTATGAAGAGAAGTAATAAGCTTAAATGATTAAAAAAACTTTTTTCTTGGTTTTAGGTATTATTTTGGTAGTTATTGGTGTGATTGGTTTGTTTTTGCCTTTTATTCAGGGGATCATCACTATTCTTGCTGGTTTTTATTTGATTGGTAAGGTTAAAAAGTTGAAGTTCATGGATGATTTAGAGTCTTTTTTGAAGAGGAAGTATCAGGAGTGTAAGCCTAGGAATCATAATCGTTCTTTTGGTTCAAAGAAAAATTTATAAAACATCTGCTTATTTTGTTTTGGAGGGTGATTAATATGTTGAATTTGAACAATGATAATTTTGAGTTAGAAACAAAAGAGGGAAATGTCATTCTTGATTTTTGGGCTGAATGGTG
>JAHJDK010000025.1 GCA_018812505.1 Nanobdellota archaeon
CACTAACTTGTAATTCAAAATCATCGTTTTTTAACATTTGTTTGCATATTTGTTTGCAGTAAGTTTTATCGTCGATATTTTTACTACAACAACTGACACATTTATTAGCTGCTACAATTGATGATAGTAATATAATTAACAAAGAGAAATTAATTACTTTTAAGGTGTTTATTTTCATGTTGATTCTCCCTGAGAGCCTGCAATATCTCCTTTAATTGTAAAAACTCCTTCTCCTGTAAATGAGGTGTCGTGTTTACTTTCTGATGACTCTTTAATCCAAAAAGCCATGCAATTAGTTAAACTAGGATTTAGATAATTTTGACTTAAAGCATACTCATTGTAATTTTTGTAATTATTATCTCTGAGATTTTCTCGCTCTTCATCATAAGTTAGTAAAAGATTTTCTTTCAAGCTTAATTCAGGATGCTTTTTGTAGTTATCCACAACCCTTAATCCGAATAGATTAGCTTTGTCTTCAGCAGCATATTCAGGTATTGTTTCTTTTCCTAAGCAGTATCTTATAATGTTTTGTATTCGATCTCCTCCTTGGGAATACCAAAATGCTTTAATCATGTCTTCGGAAAGTTTAGAGTTTATAGATTTATAATCTAATCCTGGTAATAAGTTCATTTGTCTGAATCTAGATTTTATGTAAGATCCCTTATTTCCATATTTTAAATAAGCAAAATAACCTGATATGGAAGCCATGATGTGAGTTGTATCCATATCTAAGTAGTTTAGAAAGAACATTCCATTATCTGTGAAACCTTTTTCATATGGGTCAAAATTTTTCTTATCTCTAGGATTAAATAATTCTGATTCATCAAGTGCGTTCAAAAATTTTTCAGCTTTAATTCCTAATGAATCAGGTTCTACAACGAAGGAAATGTTGTGTTGCTCTCTTGTTAAGCCCCAACGTGACCAAGATATCAAGTTTCCAAGTTCCATAGATGTTAATGAGGAAAAATAACTGTTTAAGTTATTTATTTTCTCAACATATTCTTCAAATTCAGGATCTCGTAAAATAGATAATTTATGCTTATTATTTATATCAGTGTTTCCTATTCTTGCTTCACAAGTTGTTTGTCCTCCACCATAAGTTTCAATATTAACTATTGGAATTATGCAAGTAACTAACTTACAATCATCTTCATTAACATAGCAAAAAGGTTCTTTTCCTTCTTTTTCATCCTCCTCGACTCTTTCAGGATTTTTAATTTTCACTTTTTTCTTAATATCTTTCTTAATCTTGTTGTCTAATATATTATAGCTTCCTGTCTCTTCATACATCAGATCTTCTTTGTAATTTGTTGATTTTATACTCCAAACTAAATCATCATTATCAAGTTCATCAATCAAATTCTGTACAGTTATATTACATATTAAGTCATAATATGTTATTATTTCATCTTTCTTTTCTTTGAGATTGTTATATGGCCAAAAAGGGGTGTTAGGATCTTTTTTGAGTTCAACTGTCACAGTTGGCTTATCATGATTTATGGTCTTGTAAGAATATAACCCTTTAACCTTTTCAGAGGTTTCCAAGTTGGTACAATAAGGAGTTGCAATTATTTCAACTTTATCTTTTATTTGTGGTATCTCATAAATAATACAATCTTCGCAAAATACAGTGTCTTGAACCTCGTAATCTCCAGAGATTTGATAATCAATATGATCTATTTCTAGAGGACCTAAAATGTGAGATTTAACGCTGACATTTATTGCTTGAGTTTTTCGAAAACAATCTTTTGGTTCAGTAATTATTTCTAAACTACAAATATTTGGAATTGTCGGTTTTGTACATTTGAAATTACAAATTGGTTGTCCAATGTCTAAATCTAAAGAAATCAGCGCATCTGGAGGCATAAATATTTCATCTGGAAAATAGTTATAATCCTCGACAATAGTTTTTTTCTCTACGTTTGAAACTGCTTTGTCAAATTGCCATTTGTTCAATCCGAAGAATTTCATAAAAGAATCATATGAGAATTTTTCTACTTTTTTTTTCTCATTATAACATCCAATATTCATATGAAAATTCAGAAATCTACCCACACCAATATACATCTTATTCTCATTTATAATTAAATAACTTTCTGCTTCTAAGGTTTCCTTTTCATCTTCAAAATTTAATTCAAAATCTTTCAAAACTAACAATTTTACAAGTTGATCTTCACAAGTAATTGCATACATAGTGGTATTTTCGACAGTTGATATTTTTTTGTATTTATAGGGAACATATCCATAATGATATGCAGAAACATAATTAGCTACAACAAGCAATAATATTAAAAATAAAATTTTTTTTTTAAGCCTCATTCAAACACTTTCCTCACTAATTCTTCAGGCCAACCAGTATCTGTTAATTGCTTTCTTATTTCATTTTCAGTCATTCCCTTAGATTTAGCTGTTTGAATGTATTGTTTTACTTGAAGAACTTTTTTGTCAGTAGTGTCTGTCGTCTCTTCTTTTTGTTCAGTATTTTTTCCCTCTTGAGATTCAGAATTATTATTTTCAATAGTTTTGTTGGTTTTAGAGTCACTATTTTTTTTAATTCTACTCTTTCGACCAAAGATTAAGTAACTTCCAGATCCTAGAATAGGTATAAAAAAAGATACTAAACCCCATTTCCACTTCCAGTTGTTATCATTCTTGGAGTTTAGGATTTCTATTATAGCCCATAAAAATAGTCCAAAAGATATTAAACTTAGAAAACTAAGAATCTTCGCAATTAATGCAAAAAAATTAAATATTCCAAACTCGCTATTTGAATACTCATCATTTGAATAAGGCAGTTCATCTAATCCTGCCCAATATTTTTCTTCTTCAGTAACTTTTTCAATATCTAATTCTAAATTATAAGCGATACCATCCCCATATCTGATAATTTTAACAAAAATGTTTCGAGCTTCGCCTATAACCGGTGTTGCTATTTTTAATTCATCACTAAGAATAGGTGCAGGTTTTAAATCCTTTGTTAGATCAATAGGATTCGGATAGGTTAAAAAATCCAAACCTGTTGGGTAATACACGCTTACCTCGTTTCTTGTTATTTCATCGTGATTCTCATCATAAAATATAATATCAATTTTTCCTTCTGGATAATTTATTCTATCATTTTTTGTTGTTATTGTTGCAGTTAATTTCTTATCTTTATTTTTTGGTATGTGGATAAAATACATATCAGCATTATCGCTCTCTTTGAATTTACCACCACCCCAAAGATGTCCCCCTAAAATGCCTTCAGATACTTCTAGTGCAGAATCAAATTCTCCACCAATGTCAGTTCCTGTTTTTACATCTGACATGTCATAAACAGAAAAATTAAGAAAAAACTTTTTGAAATTATTTGTATTATTTTCTTTATCTTTAATTTTCAAAAAATAAGTTTTACCTTTTTCGCTTAATCCTGGAGCCCAAGAGAATCGTTTAATATTCCAAGGAGAAATTCCTGAATCAAATAATGTGTAGTTTTCACTATATAAGTAATAGGTAATATCAGAAACTAGTTCGTTTTTATTTTCTTTTAGAACAAAGTAGCCCACTTCTCCAGGTTCTATGTTTAACTTATAAAAAAGCGCAGTATTCTCTTCTGAAAACTGTTCTGAATATGAACCAGGTTTTATAAGTTCAGCATTTTCAAAATTCGTTCCTACTCCCATAACACTAGTTGCTAAAATTATTAAAAAAATCAGAAAGATTGTTCTTTTCATATTTACTCACCTTTTATTTAGCCACACATTTATATGGTTCACACTTATAACCTTCTTTACAACTTATATCTTTATCGCAATCCTTACAAATTCTAATTTGAAAATCGTTAAAGCCTATAGTGGATTCATATGTTTTTCCATCAAAAAAATTAATTGCTGAGCAACCCTCACAAAGTTGACCACAAGGTGGTTGTGAATATTTATTGTAAATATATTCTTTGAGTGTGTCAGTTGGTTCAACACAATAATTCTCAAAACACAATTGATTAGAACAGTCTCCTGAAGATGTGCATGGTTTCGCATTTAAGAACAATTCATTTTTATTAAGATTAATATTTTCAGTGATGCTTTCAGAATCCTCAGAAGAACCAGTTATCAAATCATATAACTCTCCTTGACAGTCACCAAGATTCTGAACTGCTGTTTCAAAATCTTTAGTATTATCATATTTGCAAATCATCTCTTTTTCAACCCATTCAGGATTAGGATTAGCAGTGAATTTTGATTTAACTTCACAGAGTCCATCTTTCAGACCTATTATCTCATAAAAATAAACAATGTTATCCATAAGTTTAGATGTTGTTGTTGCGGATTTGCATTCTGCAAATTTTTGTTCAAAACAATCCATGTCACCACAATCAGTAGTAATTTCAATATCTGCTTCAATCTTAGTGTTCATTTCTCCTACTTGATTTCCTTTTGAATTAGTTATATTACTAGTTGATTCTATAGTTCTATGGATTATCTCAGAATTAGTTTCATTATTCTGAGACATAAAGAAAATGATTCCTCCACCAATAATACCTATAATGACAATCGAAATTAATATTATTGGTAATAAGTTAAATGAGTTTTTTATTTGTTCAGCAGAATGATTAATTTGGGAAATAGGTTGAGAAGCAATTTTCATTGCTTCATTGATTTCATTCGGATTGTATCCTTGTCGAATTAAAGAGTTATACAATTGTTGGGGCGTATAACCTTTTGCTTCTTCATTTTTAATCCATTCTATTAATTGTTGATTAACCATGTATTTTTATCTTTATATTATTTCTTTCATTCCATTGCTTTTTCTATTATCTCTATTGGCCACCCGATGTTTGCTAACTCGTTTCTTATATCATCTTTTGTTTTTCCTTGAGTTGTTGCTCTTTCTATGTATTCTTTTAATTGTTTTATTTGAGGGTCTTCTGCAACTGTTTCTTGTGTTGGTTGTGCTTCTTGTGTTATTGCTTGAGTGTATGTTGTTTGTGTTTCTTGTGTTGTTGTTTGTGGTTGTTGTGTTGTTGTTTGTTCTGGTGATGCAGGTGCTTGTTTTCCTTCTAATTCTGAGACAACACTGTTTATATCACTTCCTGCTTCAAATTCTCCATTTGCAGGTTTTAGTTTTCCAGTTATTATTAATATAAAATCTATTAATGCCCATATACCACATCCTCCAAAAGTGACTAGTTTTAATACTCCTAATCCGTTATATCCTAGATAAAATCTATCTATTCCTAGTGTTCCTAAGAAGAAAGATAATATTATTGCTATTGTTTTGTTTTTTTTATCCATTTTTTCTCCTCATATTTTTCCTTGTTGTGCAAGGTATCCGCTTACTCCACCAATTACTCCACCAAGAATTGTAGAGTATATTATGTGTGGAATACCTGCAAATATGACTATGATGCCTCCAAATATGTCTGGATGTATTATTAGACTTATAATCATTAGCAAAAATCCTATAACTCCAGTTGCTAGTCCAAGTATTCCTCCTGCACTAATTCCTATCTTAAAATTTTCATGTTGTTTCTTAACAAGTTCTCTACCTGCATAAGCAGGTAATCCTAATAATAAAAGCCAACCAATTATTGCTATTGGAATGCTCATCAAAAAATTTACTATTGGTATGAATCCTATTATAATAGTTAATACTTTCCAAGCAACGAATATGATTATGAATTTTTTTATCGCTTCTATGTAAAAATTCCAGTCTTTGCCTTGAAGCGCTTTGTCTATCAATGAATTCTTTTTTTGTGTGGTGCTTGTTGTGTTGTTAACTGTTTGCTGTGCTGTTTCAGGATGGTACTCTGGTACTTCTTCATATTTTGGAGTTTCTGTCTGTGATTGTTCTATTGTTGCTAATCTTACAGCTTCATTAATATCTATTTCATTGTATCCTTGATTTACCAGTTGTTTTTTTAAAACATCTAAAGAATAATTTTCTTTATATTTTCTTATGTAATCTATGGCTTTTTGGTCAACGATTTCATTCACCTCCATTTTTTATTAGAATTGTTTTATATAAATTTTGTGATAATAAAATTTATATTTAAAAAG
>JAHJDK010000026.1 GCA_018812505.1 Nanobdellota archaeon
CGCGGCTTGGATAAGGTGAAGGTTGAGTTTAATTTAGCATGTATTGCTCATAATTTACAGAAAATCTGGAGGTTATCGGCAGCTCAAAGTTGCTGAATGTTTTTTTTCTTTTGAGAATTAAGTGAATAATTGGATTGCGGGACGGCTTCCGCTGTTAGACGACCGAGCCTACGTAGTGGGCGAGGCAAGTGAATATATGAGCTGTGCGAATATATGAATGCAGAGTCGAAAGAAAGACCGTATCACAAAGCGGAGCGATACATTAGTTAATAGAATTAAGGGGCAAAAAATCGAAACATTTATATACTAAATGGTATCTATTGGTATCATGAATACACAAGTTAATTTAAGGATGCCGCAAAAATTACTTAGTTCAGTTAAATCATACTCTGATGAACATGGTTTTGGTTCAGTACAAGACTTTATTACAGAAACAATTAGAGAAAAACTGTTTGATGAACCAGAAATTACTAAAGGAGAGTTAGAACTAGTAAAAAAGCTTGTAGAAGTAAGTGAAAAGAAAAAACTATATGGTACTGAGAAAGAATTATTTGAGAAACTCAGGAGAAAGTAATCATGGAATATGAAATTATTCCATCTAGGTTTTTTCTTGAACAAATTAATGAACTAAGTGATGAAGCAGCGAAATTAATTGATGATAAATTACGTTTAGCAAAGATAAATCCTTATAGATTCAAGCGTGTTGAAGGATATAAATTATTTCTTTTTAGAATCAGGTTTGAAGAGGATAGAAAAGAAAAAAGGGTGGTTTATTTGGTTGATAAACCAAAAGTTAAAGTTCTTTGTATCTTAGATAGAAGTAGCGAATACAAGCAATTGAGGAAGTTTTTGAAGAAACATGGATATCTATGATTTTTTGCCCCATCTCGTTTTTAGGTCTTTCTTTCGATTTTGTCTAACACCTATTAAACGAATATTCCAAAATTTACGGGTTTTAGGCTATGTATCATTAAAATCTCCACTCGAAACAATGCTATCCAATGCTTTGGATAACTCATTTACTTTTTTAAAATCTAAGCAAATTATTTAAACAATCAATTTCTTCAAAATCCCATGTACATACCTAAAAGGTACGGTCAAAGTAAGATAGACCTGTGCCCTTTCTGCAAAAAGAGTGCAACAACCAAGAATTCCCAGCAGGTTCCAGTCTGCTATGCGCATAAAGCAAGCGTACTGCCTGACCTTACCTGTTTCTGTGGAGATTATCTGGAGCTGAAGGATGGCAAGTTCGGAATATATTTCAGCTGCGCTAACTGCGGCAACATTAACCTCAGAAAAGCCCTGGAAATGAATCCTGAATTGGAGAAAGGGCCTAAAACAGAAGAAAAAACAGAAAGCAAAACTAATCAGAATAAAAAAGAGATAACCATCACTTCCGATGATGTCGATGTGGATTACAGTTAAGTTCAATTCAAAAATCCGCCTTTCTCGAAGAGAAAGTAAGGTGGGAGAATAAATCCGATAAGAAATCTTCAAAGGCTTTTCCGCTTATTTTATAAAGATCTTCTGCTTTTGAAATCTTAGTAAGTGATAAAATAAAACTATCAATTTCTTTTTCATCATAGCCTAAAACCATAAGGGACTTTTTGATTTCAGCTTTGGTTTTGTCTTTCTTAAGTAGATTGCTTATTCTTTCTTTTAATTCATCAGAAATTGTTGTTTCAGGTTCTAATTCTACTTCTTTAACTTCATCCCCCACATCTTCTTTTGGTTCTAACCTACCTTATTATTCACTATTTTCTTTAATTTAGTAATAATATTCTGAATGTCCTTGATTTTTCTTTGAATATAATCCTTACCAACAAAGAAACCATCATATGCTATCTTATTTCTTGTTATCCTTAAATCATCAATTAAGTATATTTCATACTCGCTAAATTCTTTATAATTTGATTTGAGGTATTCAACTAATTTCTTGTGTGCTCCTTCACCATATGTTTTATATCCATCAAGCAGAAGAATAACACTTAGTAATTCCCTAATCACCTCATAATACTCTTTTGTTACATTAGAACTAAATTTAGTGATATCAATAACTTTAATCATCTCGATTGTGGTATCTACCATT
The DNA here is from genome assembly GCA_018812505.1 of Nanobdellota archaeon. GTDB lineage: Archaea > Nanobdellota > Nanobdellia > Woesearchaeales. The sequence goes on from JAHJDK010000026.1 coordinate 2,090, forward strand.
TTTAATATAGATTTTGCTTTTTCCTTATTTGGAGTTATTTTGATTAAATCTTCTTCCATTTTATCGCTTTTTTAGATGATCATAATAAAACTTACACCTCAGATATCCTTTTATTATACCTCCATTTATAATATTTGTTTTTAATTCTTCACTTAATTTATCAAAGTTCTTCTCAAAGAATAGATTTAGTTTTCTATCTAATTCTTTCTCGTATTTACTCAAATCTAACTTTTTCTCATCACATTGCAGATAGAAATCAATATCACTACCTTTTACATCCTCTCCTTTTGAAGCAGAACCAAATAAGATTATCACATCAGGCATGCACTTTTCATCAAGATAATCTAAAAGCCCAGATTCTTTAATTCTGCGTATTATGTTTAATCTTTTTAAAAATTTAAAATAATTATTATCCCTGTTAGCATAATAAACAGGGTATTTATGAATCCTATGTTCTTTTTTTATTATTAGCTTCTCTTTTTCAAGTTCTTTTAAGTATAATTTAACAGATTTTGGAGCTAACTTTATCTTTCTACCTATCTCTCTAAGTTGAAATCCAATACCTTCAGGTAAAGGATCATCAAAAAATATTTCTAAAACTTTGTAAATGTTATCTTTTTTTAACATATGTGATAATATTATCACAACTGATATATAAATATTACTATTTTAAAGCCCACGAGAAATAAAATATAGCCTCAGCTATGCTTTGTAACTGATGGAATATATTAAATCTAAAACTACGGTGACAACTGGATTAAATTCCATCATATCTTCCAGCTCCCGGATTCTTTATCCCTTGAGCATACGCTAAAATCAATCTTTCTTTTGACAATAGCATTGAAAGTTTCAGAAGAGATATCAGGGGTGTTATTGTTTCCGGATAGATGCCCTAATAAAGCGAAAGACAAATTCTTCCCTTTTTCATTAATTATAGTGCCGGCATTATAATTGCTTAAGTGCCCTTCATCAGACAGTATCCATTTCTTCAGAAAAGCAGGATAGCTGCCGTTAATGACCATATCAATATCGTGGTTGCTCTCAAGCAAGATTGCATCTAACTTAGGAATAGTTTTCTCCATCTGCTTTGTGACAAAACCAGTATCTGTAAAATATCCAAACTTTCCTATAACAAAGCCGCAGGAACTTACAGTATGGGAAGTAGCAACAGGCTTAATCTTGAGGTTATTGACCTTAAATTCCTTATCCAGGGAAAACATCTTCTTTTCAACCCTGCCCAGCCTAAATTTTGAGTTAGAATAAACCTGATTAGCCATATAAACCTTAATTCCAAACCTTCTTGACAATACTCCTGCGCCTGAAATATGGTCATGATGCTCATGGGTGATGACAATCCCGTCAACATCCTCCAGGCTCTTGCCCAGTCTTCCCATTCGGGTTTCAATCTCACTGCCGCTCTTCCCTGCATCAATCAAAACAGAAACACCTTTATCCTCGACCAGACAGCAGTTGCCGTTGCTCCCGGAAGCTATAACAGAAATCTCCATATCTTTATTCAGAAAATTGTTTTATAAAAACTTATTGATTTCGTTCGCCATATTATTAAGGTTCTCTATTTTTTATCTAAATCACATCAAAAAATTAATTTTATAACTACTGTGGAATAGAAAAATATTTAAAACCTTTAGATTTTTCATTAAAATAATATGCAGACTCCAATAACTTCATACCAATCTACACCAGCAGAGATTAACTGTGTTGCCTTATACAAGGTTGCAAAACTTCATGGAATAAAGCTGCAAGAACCAAGAATTCATGTTTATTTGTCGGGTGTTCTGCAAAGAGTTAATGATCCAAGTGAACAACCAATATTTTCAAAATTTGTTGTAAGTTCTATTGATGAGTTAGCATCTGTCGAAGAAAAGCACCAATTTGATAAATTTCCTAACATTGTCCCTTATAGGTATGCAAGAAGTTCTGGAGATTTCTTCATTAACTGGAATGCGTTGGTTTCAGAGGGTAGAGATTATAATTTTCCATCTGCTTGTTACAGTGTTGCTGAATTTCACAGCAAAAAAATAGGTTATAACGAACAGTCAAGCATTTTTGGAATTTTGGCATTAAATACTGACCAATACCTAAACTTATTGGCTTTATTCCACCAACATCTTAGAGAAAATCCAGATTTTGAGATTACTGATGATGATTTTGAAGATGTGAAAAGTGATTTAAACATTACATTTAAAAAAACTAAAACAGAGATTGCGACTCCATCGGCAATTAAGCAGAAATCAAGTGATAAACTCTTGATATAATTTAATATCCCTACAGATATTTATTAGCTTCTGATTCTTTAAAGATGCAACGTAACTATAACTCCCCCGATTCCTACGGAAATATAGTCTGCTAAAGCAGGAATGTATAATAAGTTTATAATAAAAAACTACAGACGCAACTGAATTTACGGCAACTCAAAAACTCTTCGGACGAAATTTTTCCATAACTCCGCTTCGCTCGTAACTGGGAAGGATTTAACAACAATTAACTTTACAACTATTGTTTTTCAAAACGTTTATTAAACCTTAAGCTAATCCTTAATATCATGCACTACAAAAACTTTCTGCTGGACAGGTTCCAGGAAGAAGCAATAAACTCAATAGAAAAGAATCATTCTGTTGTAGTTTCAGCACCCACAGGCTCTGGAAAAACCCTGATAGCAGACTACATAATAAACAAAGATATCAAAAAAGGGATAAAAGTAATTTACACAGCTCCGATA
>JAHJDK010000027.1 GCA_018812505.1 Nanobdellota archaeon
GCCAACTATAGCTGTTAATGCTAAAGCCCCGCTAATTGTAGTTTTTAATGACATTTTAATCAACCCATATACTCAAGAATATGCTTTTTAAATGTTTCTGGTAGTAGTAATTACTTAGTATCCTGAAGGATTATTCAGGATATCTTGTAATCCTTTCAGTACGTTCTTCTTATTGAGCCTTAAAGTCTGAATAACTGATAAGAGGCTTGCAGTCCAATCTGCTCCCCTAACGCTCCTTGAGCCATAGCTTATCTTTCTTATAATCACTAATGCTCTCAGTTCTCTTTCACATATGTTGTTAGTAGGATCAATATCTGGATCAGTCACAAACCTAAACAAGTTATCTCCATCTCGAGAATAAAGCGCATTTACAAACCTCCATACTGTTAGATGTTTGTAATGCCTTTGAGTAAGCTGGAATATTTCACCCTTAAGTTGCTCAACTATCTCCGGTATTCCTTTATGATTTAGCCCATTGGCTAATTCATATATCTCTTTTAGTTTCCTATGAACATACTCCCCCTCTCTCCCAAAGTCTCTTGCCAGTTCCTTAGAGTCTTGTAGTATATGGGACCAACATAATTGGAGCAAGAATCCTGCTTTTTCTGCCAATGTTCTAAAGGCAGAAAATCTATCTACCACTAAAACATTATCTTTCTGTTTCTTTCCAAGTAATGCCAAAGCTACTTTGTGATTATTCCTTTTATGAATCTTATACAGCACCACTCCGTATGCTACAAATACCCATGCATGATAGCTCTTTCCATTAACACGCCACGATGTTGTATCTGTATGCTTTACTTTAGCGAGTTTAATTAGCTTTTTTAGATATGAGTAATATCTTCCAAAAGCAACTTCTAATTGTTTTAGGATCACTGGAATTTCACCATCACTGATCTTGAGATTAAACATGTCCATAAAGTAAGCGCATACTTTATTGCCTGGTAATCTCAAGCCAAGTCTTAGATACATAACAAGAAGCATTAGATTTAAACCGAATCTTGCGTGTGGCAAAACATTGGGAACTTCTGGTTCAACTAACTTTTTGCATTTGGGACAGTATTTTCTGTGAATATCGTACCTAGTGTTCCTTACTTTTGAGGTTAGTTTAATGTCGGTAACGTGCCTTGATCTTATTTCTTGTGTTTCCCCTAATCTAGTATTGCAATCAGGACATCTATTTGGGATTAATTCTTTAATGGAATCTATTCTTTCAGGAACATGTCTTGCGTACCCTTTATGACCTTTGGGTGCTCCCAAAGGTTTTCTTTTTGTTATTTTATCTACCTTGATCTTCAGGGCCTTTTGTAGATTAAAAACTGTTGCAGCATGTTTGGCTTTAAGATCCTCATATTCTTTTTTGGTTTTTTCATACTTCTTTTCTATATTTTCCTTTTCAGAAGTTATCCTTTCTAACTCTCCCTTTAGTTTTTCATTCTCTTTACGTAATTGGTCAGCTTCTTTTTCTAAATCAGTTTTATTCATTGTTCAATAAGCACTACCCTTACTTTCTTACCAATCCATGCCTTTGGAACATAAACTCTGGCGCTGTTGCCACCTCTCTCTGCCTTCTTTTCAACCACTTCATATCCTTCCATTTGCATCTTGATTGGTCTTTTCATGTAGTTACAATGTAACTACATATAATATATAAGGATTTGTATGCTGGAGATATATTAAAAATACTTCAGAAAGCTAACTAATTACATAGATCTGTTAGTATTTAAATCTTTCTATTTGTCACTACTTAAGAATAATAAAACAATATCTTTATAAACCCAGAATCCTCTATCTATCTTACAATGAACCGAGTTGATTGTATTCATCAAGGGTGAATCTAATTCTTCTAGGTTGAGCAAGCTTTATAATCCTAAAATATGCTTCCTAAATGGTATAGCCGTTAGAGCAAAAAAGTTTAAATACATAGTTATCTTATGCGTAAAAATGGAAAAAAGGGTGCTGTTTCCAAAAGGAAAACAAAAAGAATTTTTAATTTCCTCTAGAAAAGAGCTAAAATTAACGTGGTCAGAATTTGCTGAAAAACTCAACATAAACAGGAAAACTTTAGAAAAATCATACAGATTTGAATACTGCTCAATGCCTTACGAAGTTTTTTCTAAAATAATTAATGAAAGAAATATTAACAAAAAGAAAA
>JAHJDK010000028.1 GCA_018812505.1 Nanobdellota archaeon
CAAATCAAATATGGGGGTGTTGTTCATTGACGAGATGTCGACATTACATCCAAGCACACAACAGGAATTATTATCAGCTATCCAGGAACGAAAATATGCAATCACTGGCCAGAGTGAGAGAAGCGCTGGAGCAATGGTAAGAACTGAACCAGTACCATGTGATTTTGTTTTAGTTGCAGCCGGAAACTATGAGACTGTGAAGCATATGCATCCCGCATTAAGGTCAAGGATAAGGGGTTATGGTTATGAAATTTATATGAATGAGACTATTCTTGATACTAGTGAGAATAGAGATAAGATCGCAGTTTTCATTGCACAGGAAGTCAATAAGGATAAAAAAATACCTCATTTTATCAAAGAAGCAGTTAATGAAATCATCGAAGAAGCAAAAAGACGCGCTAACAGAAAAGGTCATCTTACGTTACGCCTGAGAGATTTAGGCGGATTAATCAGGGCTGCAGGAGACTTAGCTAATGAACAGAAAGCAAGTTTAGTTACTGAAAAACACGTAAAAGATGCAAAGAATTTAGCAAGAACATTAGAACAGCAAATTGCAGACAAATATATTGAGCAGAAAAAAGAATATGAAGTTATTGTTACAGTTGGAAAACGTATAGGAAGAGTTAATGGTCTGGCAGTTATTGGAACAACTCCGCCTTATTCAGGCATTATTCTGCCAATAGAAGCAGAAGTTACACCAGGAGGAAATGAAAGCGAGATAATAGCTACCGGTAAACTAGGAGAGATAGCAAAAGAAGCAATTAAAAACGTTTCTGCAATAATCAAAAAATACTTTGGAACTGATATAAAAGAGACTTATGACATTTATGTTCAATTCTTACAGACACATGAAGGCGTTGAAGGTGACTCAGCATCCATAGCAGTTGCAACAGCCATAATATCAGCATTCAAGAATGTTCCTGTTAAACAAGATACTGCAATGACCGGCTCATTATCTGTACGTGGAGAAGTACTGCCTATTGGAGGGGTAACATCAAAAGTAGAGGCAGCAATAGAAGCAGGAATTAAAACTGTAATAGTGCCAAAATCAAACTTTAAAGATATAGTGATCCCAAAGCAAAGTTTGAACAAAATCAAAATCATACCAGTGGAAACAATAGGAGAAGTCTTAAAGGAAGCATTGGACTGGAAAGGAAAAGAGAGTATATTAAAGAAGATATTGAAAAAGAAATAATTGATTCTTAAAATGTCAAAAGCATTGTACATGGATGATGGCTATCTCAAGGAATTTGAAGCTACAGTTGAAAGCGTTAAAGATGATAAGTATGTTGTTCTTGACCAAACTGCTTTTTATCCTTTAAGTGGTGGCGTTGCTTATGATACTGGTGCATTAACAAAAGACAATGAAGAATTTCCAGTTGTCTATGTAGGCAAATTTGATAATCAAATAAGCCATGAAGTTTCCAAGCCAGGATTAAAGCAAGGAGATAAAGTAAAAGGAAAAATAGACTGGGATAAAAGATACAAACTAATGAGACTGCATACAGCTGCGCATCTGGTTTCTGGAATTTTTCACAATAAAACAAAAGCTCTCATAACCGGAGGAAGTATAGACACTGAAAGAGCAAGAACAGATTTTAGTTTGGAAAATTTTGACAGGCAGATGATTGATGATACATTTAAGCTTGCAAATGATCTGATTCAAAAAGATACTCCTGTTAAAGTTTATTATATGGATTGTGAAGAAGCATTGAAAATTCCTGATATGGTAAAGCTTGCAAACAAAATGCCTCCAGAAGTGGATAAATTAAGGATTGTAGAATTAGAAGGCATTGACAGACAGCCTGACGGAGGTCCTCATGTCAAAAGCATAAAAGAAATAGGAACATTAGAAATTCTTAAGGTTGAAAACAAAGGAAAAAACAACAGAAGGGTTTATTATAGTATTAAATAGTATCAAACTTATTTAAGCCTGTAAATGTTGTCGTGATGGTCGTAATCTTCAATTATAATATGCTTTCTGTCCTCATCAACAGAAAATACAAGTACAAAACTTTTATCTATATGTACTCTTTTGAAGTGCTGTAGCGGACTTCTTAAATTCTTGTAATGCTGTGGATTTTGCCTGATTTCATCAATCTTCTTTTCGATTATAAGCAGTTGCTTTGGATTCTTTTTGGCAAGTTTAAAGAATTCTTTTTCAACACTCTTTCTTAATTCATAAGAATGCATCTTATTTTAATCCAAAATGTTTTTTGAAGTTATCAATTTTTACGGTTGGCTCTCTCTGTATTTTCCTCATCTTATGAATAAATTCAGGTCTTAATTCTGGTTCATTCTCCATTTCCACATACTCCTTAACAATAGTTTGAATTGCCTCTGCTTTGTCTTTTAACCCATATTTGGCTTTTACAATATTCAAAACCCTATTAGTATTCTCATCAAGTTTTACTAATGCTTGTACCATATTAGTTCACCTAAGTTAGACTAAGTAGAACTTATTTATAAATCTTTCGCTTTTGTGAAATGAATGTTTTATAATTAAAAAGA
>JAHJDK010000029.1 GCA_018812505.1 Nanobdellota archaeon
TGTGGTGAGGAACACCATACTGAGTGGGACAATAGATGGGATGAACACTCACCATTCTTTCATTATAAGATTACTAACTGTAAACTCTGCGGATATGAGATAATAATAAAAAGCAAACACGACAATTCTGGGCACTAATCAACTATGTATTAATGACTGCTTAGTATAATCTATCGCTGCAGTCAGATAAAGCATCAAGGTCAATGTTTCAAAAAGCTCTGCATCATTCTTCAAACCTCTGAAACCTTGGTCAAGCTCATCTTTTATAATTCCTAACATTTCTTTGCCTAAACCACTCTTGATAATTGAACCATAAGAAACACTATGCAACTCTCTTAATCTTTGCAAAGGATAAGTGTTAGTTTTTTCTTTAAAGTTCTGAGCCAGATCAATCATGTCATCCAAACAACCACCTGCACAACCAAATTTGTAAGAAGCATATGCAACTTCATCTTTCAAGCTTTCTCCTTCCAATGCAATACTCTGTGCTAATGAAAGAGTAGTCAAACCACACAATTCTTTAGTGTTCTCTAACAGATCATCCTTGTTTTTGTATGAGATTTTTTTAATCGACAAATCCACAACTCTATTCGCTATAAAACTCAAATACTCATCTCTTTTAAAATTATCCCTTAAAGTCTCAGTTATAAAAAATGCTGAAGAAACCTCCTTGTCATATGAAAAATAATCACTACTTTTTCCGTCAAAAATATTTCTGTAACCCTCGAGTATTTGCAGTTTATCCGCTTTTGAAGTGTTTGGGTTATCAATTGGATCATCAACCACTCTGAAACCAAAAAGAATATGCGAGGATTTAAGTCCCACCTGATTTCTAATAACAGAATTCTTTCCTCCGTTTAAATCATAAAAAATTTTTCCAATAATACCCAGTAAACCTACAGAGGTTTGTGTATTTCGCTTCAATAAGTATTCTCTCACAGAATCATCTGCTTTTTGAAGAACAATATTTTTTAGATATACATTCCAAGTAGATATATTGTTTATTCCTTCAAGAGTGTACTTCAGCAATAATTTTGGATGAATCAGATTCATGATGAATAGAGAAGTAAAATTTTATTTAAATCTTTTGTAAAGTAACCACTTTAAAGTGAAAATTAGAATAAATGATGTAATAATTACTTGAAGGGCTTGCACTCGAACGGACTAATTCTCAACTCAAGGGGACGCTGCGCTTCTCCCTACGGTCGACCCTCGTATAACAGCAGTTATCAATTATACAAAATTGAAAATGAGTTTTTTATCCTAAGACAGGGGTCACCTACAAATGCTACGCACAGATTGCTTCAAAAACAAGTTTTTTCAGATATTGCATAAACCCACCCGATTATGACTATGGGGTTGCCTTATTACAATTTCACCTTTTTGTCCGAGCAAGATCATATAACATCCATAAAATTGTTCCAGGAGTTGAACCTATCAATGTTCCAGGATAAGCTTTTTGATTACGATAAATTCCCCAGTATTCTTCTTGAACTATTGATCTAATAGATACTTCACACAAACCATACATAAAACCAGCCACTATCATTAAGTTACTGTCCATTTGTAACTCTTTTCCAATCATATTTCCTAAAATAGGATATGCCAGCAAACTTGCAGCTTTTGAAGAAAATTGAGCCCAAGAGATATATAAATCGTCTCTATATCTTCTATCATCCCATATAGAAGCATCACGAGGTGCTAAATTATAGAAAACTCTTTGTGTTCTTTCATCCAATGAACCAATAACTGGTGCAGAAACTAGCTTTACTAAGTTCCAAGCACCATTCAATGTTGATTTTGCATATTCTTGTAATCTTGTTTTTTTGAATACCATCTTATCTTCACATTATCTGAGTAATAACAGTAGTTTATATAAGCTTTTGTTGTATACATAGTATACGAAAATAATAAAATTTATATATCTATCTCACTTAACAACTCCATGGATGAAAAAATACTGAAGGAAATTGGTTTAACAGATGCAGAAATAAAAGTTTACATAGAACTATCAAAAGTAGATTCTGCCATGGCTTCTGAGATAGCAGAAAAAACAGAAATCTACAGAACAAATATTTATGACATCTTTGAATCACTTATCAAAAAAGGCCTTGTCTCATACATCATAAAAGCCAACAGAAAACACTTTATAGCCTCAAAACCTCAAAAACTGCTAGATTATCTTAAAGAAAGAGAAGAAAAAATAAAAGAACAAGAAAAACAAATTCAAGAATTAATCCCAATACTTCTAAAATTAAAACAACCTAATCAAGAAGAACTAAAAGCAGAGATATATAGAGGGAAAGAAGGACTTAAAACTCTATTAAATGACATGCTTAATGAAGGCAAAACCATATCTTATCTAGGATATTCTGCAGTCACAAAACAAATATCACCATACTTTTTCACATATTGGCACAAAAGAAGAATAAAACTAAAA
>JAHJDK010000030.1 GCA_018812505.1 Nanobdellota archaeon
AATTTAAACTTGCAATAGTTAGAGATATGTGGCTTACTGGGTTTGATGTACCCTCTCTCCACACATTATATGTAGATAAACCTATGAAAGGGCACGGATTAATGCAGGCAATTGCAAGAGTAAATAGAGTTTACAAAGATAAACAAGGAGGGTTAATTGTTGACTATTTAGGTCTTGCTCTGGAACTAAAAAAAGCTTTATCTAATTATACTCGAGCTGGAGGTTCTGGGAAACCAACCTTTGACCAATCAGATGCAATTGCAATAATGATTGAAAAACACGAAATTGTAGCACAAATGTTTCATAAATATAATTATAAAAAATTCTTTACAGCAAAACCAAGAGAAAAAATGAAAATTATTTCTGAATCTATGGAACATATTTTAGGTGTTCATGATGGAAAAAAACGATATTTAAGAGAAGTTACGGCTTTAACAAAGGCGTTTTCTCTTGCAGTACCAAGCAGAGAATCTGAAAAACTTAGAGATGATATAGGCTTTTTTCAAGCAATAAAGGCTTCAATATTCAAAAATACTGAAAGTACAACATCTAATAAAACTCAAGCAGACATCAACTCAGCAATAAAACAAATAGTCTCAAAAGCAGTTTCGAGTAGTGGAGTTATAGATGTTTTTGAGGTTGCGGGGATAGAAAAACCAGAAATTTCGATTCTTTCAGATAAGTTTTTAGAAGATGTTCAAGGGATGAAACATAAAAACTTAGCATTTGAAGCTCTTAAAAAATTATTAGCAGACCAAATAAGAATAAGATTCAAACAAAATAAAATAAAAAATAGAAAATTTTCTGAAATGCTAGAAGAAGTCATAAGAAGGTATCAAAATAGAAGCATTGATTCTGCACAAGTAATACAAGAATTGATAGAAATAGCAAAACAAGTTAGAGAAGATAAAGAAAGAGGAGAAGAATTGGGATTATCTCCCGAAGAAGAAGCATTTTATGATGCTTTAGCAGATAATGAATCTGCAATAAGAACGTTAGGAGATATTGTTTTAAACAAATTGCAATTGAATTAACAGATTTAGTAAGAAAAAATACATCTATAGATTGGACTATGAGAAGTGCAGTTCAATCTAAATTAAAAGTAATGATTAAAAGACTTCTAAGGAAATATGGATATCCTCCAGACCAAGAAAAAATTGCGACCGATTTGGTTTTAGAACAGGCGAAATTATTTGCAGAGGAGTGGGCCGGTGTTGTTGATGATAAATAATAAGATGACACTATTAACTAAATCAAAATACTTGAACGGTTTGCAATGCCCTAGATTATTATGGTATGCTAATAAGAAGCTTCTTCCTGAAGTTTCTCTTTCTGATCAGCACAAATTCGATCAAGGTCATGATTTTGAAGAATATGTTAAGAAACTATATCCAGATAGTGTTGACTTGAATGGTTTAGATTTCAAAGAAAATATTGATAAGACCAAAGAAGCTGTTCAAAGTAATAAAACTATATTTGAAGCTGGGTTCATGGTTGATAATCTGTTTGTAAGATCAGATTTAGTTATACCAACAGAGGATGGTTGGGATTTATTTGAAATAAAGTCAACAACATCAGTAAAACCTCAGCACATCCCTGATTTAGCCTTCCAGAAGCATGTATTACAAAAATCAGGGCTTAAAGTCAATAAGTGTTATTTAATCTACATAAACAATGAATATGTGAAGAATGGCGAAATTAACCCTAAAGACCTAATTATCCAAGAAGAAGTCACTGAAAAAGTGGATTTGGTCGTGGATATCGAGAGTAATGCTAAGAAGTTCTTAGAAACCATATCCCAAGAACAGACTCCTGATATTTGTATTTCTATGCAATGTAATAAGCCTTATGAGTGCCCTTTAAAGAAAGAATGTTGGTCCACCTTACCAGAAAATAACGTCTTACAGCTTACTAATTGGAGAGTATACTGGAAATTATTAGAAGAAGGAGTTGAAGATATCAATGATATCCCGAAAGGGACCAAATTGGCTGCTAAAGATCAGATCATTATTGAAGCAATTAGGGAAAATAAACCAATACTTTCAAAGGAACATATCAAGCATTTTCTGAAATCCTTGAATTATCCATTATACCACTTTGACTTTGAGACTTTTGATACTGCAGTTCCAATATTTGATAATTCAAGACCCTACCAAAAGATGGCATTCCAATATTCATTGCATATTGAGCAGAAAGATGGTTCAGTAGAACATAGAGAATTTCTCTCAGATGAAGGCGATCCAAGACCTGCACTGCTTGAGCAAATGAAGAAAGACCTAAAAGGAACAGGAGACATTATAGTATTCAATAAATCATTTGAAATTAGCGTTATGAAGCAACTCGCTGAAGACTTTCCAGAACATAAAGAATGGTTACTACAAGCAGTAGATAGAATAGTAGACCTTGCAGACCCTTTTAGGGCATTCTACTATTACAACAAATCACAAAAAGGATCATACTCCATAAAGAAGGTTCTGCCTGCAATAACTGGGAAAAGCTACGATGAACTAGAAATTGGCAATGGCGGAGATGCCAGTATGATGTATTTTTATAGCCATATAAGGCAAAAATTAGAGAATAAGGATGAAATTAGGCAAAATTTATTAAAATATTGTGGATTAGATACAGAAGGTATGATCTTAATAATGGGAAAACTAAAAGAATTGTAAAATGGTAAAAGTTATTGCATCGCATGAAAGTATAAAGAAACAAGTTCTTGATAATATTAAGACTCCTTTTGACGCTTTCAATGAATTCATTTGGAACGCTTTGGATGCAGAAGCAAAGAATGTCAGCATAACCATAAAAACAGGGGCAGATCATATTAAATCTCTGGAGATAGAAGATGATGGTCAAGGCATTGATTATGATGACTTAAATAAAGATTTATTCCGAAAATTCAACACATCCAATAAATTTGTTGAAAAGAATAGCTCCTTGCCACGAGGTAACAAAGGATTTGGTAGGTTTTCTTTCATTCACTTTTGTTCAAGAGTTGTGTGGAAGACTGTTTTTAGAGATATCAAGGATAGAAAAAACTATGAATATGATATTGAGATAGAAGACTATAAGCTTGATGATTTTCAACCTAAAAACAAGAGGGAATCTTCTAAGAATAGTGGAACGAAAGTAAGTTTTATCTTCTCCACATCAAATAATAAAAATCTAATTACCCCTAAAAATAAAGACATTCTCTATCAATTGAAACAGAATATTTTTCTTGAGTTTGCTTGGATTATTGAGCTGCTAAATCTAAATATAACAATTAATGGAAAGAAATTAGACTACTCACACCTTATTGATAAACAGATAGAACACGATAAGAAAATCAATAGTTATAAATTCAAATTTAAATTTATTAAGTGGCACCAAGCCCTTAAGAATCAGTCCTCTAGATACTATTATTTGAATAAAAAAGGAGAAGAAGTCTTTGTTGATACAACAACTTTAAATCAAAAAATGGATGAATATTATCATTCGATATTTGTTACTAGTGAATACTTTGATGATTTTAATCTTTTGAAAACTCGATATGAACCGACATATAAGGAACTTATGAAATATGTTGATAAATACTTACGTGAACAGAGAAGGCCATTTATTAAGAACTTTTCAAAGAATAAATATGAAGAATTTAAGAAAAAAGATATCCTACCCAAATTTAGTGCAATTGAAAAGAAGATTAAACAGCCCATATACGAAGAGGTTGTTCGAGAAATAATTGAGTTTGCTCCTGGTTTGGTTTCCAATACTAATGAATGTCAGCGAAGGATACTGCTTGAATTGATTAATCAACTTTTAGACGATGAATCCTCAAGAAAGACATTATATAGAATATTAGAGATTCTAATTGATGAAGATAACAAAGACCAATTATGCGAATTGCAAGATAAACTTGAAAAATATGGGCTTAAAAACTTATTGGGCATGATTAAACTTGTTGATGATAGAATTGAAACTATCGAGAGACTCAAAATTTTAACTTCGGACGCAAAGAAATATGTTTCTGAATCTGAATTGCAGAGGATTATTGAAGAACATTTCTGGATTTTTGGAGAAGAATATAATCTAATGATTGGATCGGAAGAAGATGATTTTTCAAAATTAAGAAAGCTCTATTATGAAAAAGTTAAGAAAATGAAACCAAAAGAAATAGCTGATCTATTTATTTCAAAAAAGCAGGTCGATTTATTTATTTGTGGTGTGATGAGTGAAGGAAGAAAAACAAGAAATATGATTGTTGAAATCAAAAGACCAAAAGAATACTTAAAAAAGAAACATTATATGCAAATCGACGATTATAAAGATATCATTATGAAGGTTCCAGAATTTAATACTCCTGAAAGAAATCATTGGGATTTTGTTTTATTATACACAGATATTTCAAAAGAGCATACCACCTTTTTCGAAAGTGAAATAAAAGATAAATTTACAGGGTTAGCAAAAGATAATCACATCAACTTTAGAATTTTCGTTCGGAAGTGGGCAGATCTGCTAGATGAAGTTAATTTCAGACTAAAATTTTTAAGGGATTCTTTAAACCAAAGAAAGAAAAAAATTGCAGATAAGAAAAAATAATCATAGTCTTGTTATTGAAGCTTCAGAATACTTCTTATCCAACTCACATCCAATAAACTTCCTTCCGATCTCTTTACAAGCAACTGCAGTACTCCCAACCCCCATAAATGGATCAAGAACTATATCCCCTAGTTTGCTGGATATCTCGATGAGCTTCTTGAGGATGGCTAGGGGTTTCTGTGTGGGGTGTAGGGCTTGATTGTTGGCGTTTTTTAGCCTTTCTTTGCCTTGGAGGGCTCCTGATACGATTGTGTTGTGCATCGCCACCTGGCCAGGGAAATTGAACGTGGCCTTTCCTGGAGGAATCTTCTCATTTATGGCATATAGGATGTACTCATTGGCGAAGACCCAGTTGGTTTTGGAGAGGCGAGGAGCAGGGTTGGTCTTGTACCAGACTATCATGTTCCTGAATTGCCAGTCTTTCTGAAAGGTGCTCATATACAGGGGGATTTGGTTGGTGGCGCAGAAGACGTAGATTTGCCCGTTGGGCTTGAGCACCCGCTTTAGTTCCTTCAGGACTGGCAATGGATCAAAACCATAGTCCCACTCCCCGAAATTCTTCCTGATCTTTCGACCATTAAACATGATGTCGTTCTTCTGCGAAACATTATATGGTGGGTCAGTCACGACAAGATCGACAAAGTCATCAGGAATCTGCCTCAAGTATTCAAGGCAGTCCATGCATTCGATCTTGTTGAGCTCGACCATATGGGTCTAATGGTTGGCATCATAGAAAGTCAAGACTCGGATTATGTATAGCAAGAGGTTGTTGCTTGGAAGCGAAATATATACTGGAGAACATAAATGCTTAAAAAGATGCTATGTTACTATAAGTAACATGGTAGAATTACTTGAAGTTTTAAAGAAGGAAAGGCTTGTGGAGCAAATATGCAAAGAGCATTCTCTGAACGTTGCCATGTTGGTCCCCATATTTGAGAACTGGATGCGTGGCTACAATAATAATGTTGTGGCACAAAAGATTGGTGTGCATAGGGTTACAGTGCAGAGATATGCTGCTGCGCTAAAAGAGCTGACCGAAAGTGATTTTATTTTAATCAAAGAGTACGTTCTACATAAGATATTGGAGGAAAAAAGGTAAAATGAAGACTTACACGACCAATGCAGGAAAGGAATTATCAATGCCTATGAGGGCTTATAAAAAATCTGATCTTGAGGAGATGGATGTTTCTAGCGTCGAGTCTGCACTCTTTTTTAATAAATTTGCTGCTAGTAAGACAGTACCCATAATTGATGAGGCCGTCCGCAAAGACATGGTGGTGGTCAATTATCCAGATGTCACCCAAGTCACATATTCCGATGAACATCTTCGGATGGCACTCGAGAAGCAAATTGGCGGCAAACCTGATATGCTCATTATTCCAACATTCAAAAAAGAGACGAGATACGATACAATCCGCAGACTCAAAGTAGCAAAAGAGATTCGAGATCGAACAAGGATGGACATTATTTTTGAGATTTCATACAATGCAGATATACCTATTGAAGACCTTGTTAGCCATGGTATTGCATATGATGTAGTCTGGGTCCATTTCGGTTCCCATTACATGCAACCTCCTGCATTTTATAAGATAGCAAATTGGATTATTTCGATTCGTAGGCTAACAAATCACCCAGTTCAAACCAGCGGCGTGCCTATTTTGTTCAAAGGAGATCAACCAGGTGAATCTGTTCTAATGCCTTGCTGGCCTCTGATATCGGATGGTTGGATAAAATGTTGGCGGAAGGGAGGATCTCAGAATGCAGCCATTCGGGCCATTGATCCAAAGGATCACAAAAATAAGACAAGGGAAGGATGGCTAAAATCAGGATACACATTGGGCACAGAAATCAAAATGATTGGAAGAACTGTTATGGAATTGTTCAAGGATTCAAAAGAAGGGGAAGATGCAAGAAATGCCCTAAGGCGAGAAGTACTAAATGAAACCCTTATGGAAGTTAAGCAAGTATCTCCAGCAACGATGGAATCCTATGTTGGCGAAAAATTCGCAAAAAGTTACTTATACCCAATCATAGCATTATATTCGGAGAAGCTCGTTGCTGAGAATATTTTTGAAAATCATGAGCTGAATTATCTGACACAGGATGATAAGCTGCTGCTGGCAAATAGTTTAAGAAAAAACGTGAGCCCAGCGATTCTACAGAATCAGATTCGAAACGTCATGGAACTGTTGAAGTCTCAGGGGCAAGTGCCTGTCGATGCCTTAATAACCGAAGTTGAACGGACAGGGGCAGAAGCATAGCATTGGATATGCATTATCCGACATGAGTTATTCATGTATCGGACCCCTTAAGCTTCCATGAAAAAGGGCAATACTAAAATAAGAGTCCTCTCCCATCACAACATTGTATGACCGTCGGGCGGGGCTATACTTTTCGTCTTTCTTTTTTAAATGACCTCCGACATACATTTATTAATGATTTCGATAGAACGCTTAATTCTTAAGAATTCATTTTGCTATAGCTCTGCCGGGGCTATATGAAATCTAGGGTCTTTTGATGGACTCTTTTTATGGATGGGCTTGCTTATACTTTTGTCTTAAGAGTTTTCTATGTTCTGTTTTGAGTTTCTCCAAGACCTCTTGGATTGTATTGCAGTTGTGTCTAGTTAGTAGACCTTCTTCTATTTCCTCTAAAAGGAGTTCATCTTCATAGTTCATATTATCACCACGCACAACATAGAACTTGGCATTTATATCAAGATCGGTGAAGAATTGGATATTTTGGAGTGGACAAAAAGATTTGCGTGTTAGTGGATAGTTTAGTGAGCAGCATAGTTAATTTCCAGTATGAGCAATCTTTTATATCTATTTTGTCCAATATTTGTATATTTGTATAACTCCTGATTATCTCAGCCATTCTATGAACACATATTCTATAGAGCACATATACTTATAAATAAATATACATTCTATACTCAAAATACTCTTAGAGGTTACAAAAATGGATGAAGAATTGGAAAATCTTGAAAAAAGCTTCATTTTAGATGAAGATATGGAACATGAAAATATTAAAGAGCTCATCGCAAGGACGCTTAAGTTTTGCAAAATTGATAAGAATGGCTTTGTAATTATTGACCAGAAAACCCTTTCAAAGCTCAGAATACAAGATAAGGTTATTTTGGTATTAGTTGCTAGACATCTTGCTAGCAAATTGCAAGAAAAATTAGGTAGAGACGTTACAATAAAAGAAGAAGTATCCTCCCAAGAATTAGCCCATATGCTTAAAGAGAAACAGTTGGTTGTAAATGCTAGGATGAAAGAGCTTAAGGATAAAAAACAAGCCTTACCTGTGACAAGGGGTACATACAAGATAGCACCATATGGTATCTCCCCCTTTCTCAAATCATTAGAACCAGGTGAAAAACAATGAAAGATACATTCGATGACTTATTTGTGGAGAAGGATGAACTCAATGAGGAAATCTTGAAAGAGATTTTGGTTGGTAGAATTAAAATGACTTCCGAAGGCGACATCATTTTCCAAAAAGATTTTGAACCAAAAACAGCGATTCTAATATATCTGTTAGCTAATAAGGTATTCCTAACGCGGAAAATTAGGGAAGCCGAAACTGCAGGTCCTAAAGAAATTCATCATAAAACAGGGGTTGCGGAAGGAACTGTAAAAAAATATGTTAGAGATATGCAGAAAGATAGACTATTAATAGGTAAGAATGGCAAATATTTTGTTCCAAATCATGCGCTTTCTAAAGTAAAAAAGCTAGTGAATGAAAATGATTAAATCAATCAAGAAATATCTATCAGAATACCTACCTGAAGAATTGATAGACGATATGTTATTATCTTATCTTCAAGTGAAAGACAACTTCCGAAAGGAAGCTTTCGCTGAAGTCATTGCGAAGAGTGGTCGCTATGCCGAAAACGTTTTTCGAATATTGCATTTTCTTGACAAAAATGAAGTACTAAAAGAAGTCAAAGATATGAGCAGAATCGAAACGAGCATAGCTCAGAATAATCAGTTGAGCGAACCCATAAGGTTACTTGTACCCAGAATAACTCGTTCTATCATTTATACTATACGAAGCAAAAAAGACTCAGTTCACGTAAAAGAAAAAATACCTGACTTCATGGATGCAAATCTTAATATGACTGCTGTCAACTGGATTCTAGCAGAACTGCTAAGGGAATTAACACCTGACGCGCAACTGGAGATTCCTAAAATAATTAAAGAATTAATGAAAAGAAACTATTCTCTGATCCAGACTTTTGAAGGGCAAAAAACGGTAATTGCAGATTTAGGAGCAGAGTCAGAGACACTTCTGATTCTCTTTGACTCTCTTCAAGAAGGTATGACTAGAAAAGAAATTGGTGTAACATTAAACAATTACGCTGCCTCAACAATCACAAATCTTCTGAAAAAGCTTGTCAAAGAAAGAAAAATATTTCTGGCAAAATCTGGTAAATTCTACATTACGAATAATGGTGAGAAAATCATATCTGATATAATTATTGAAAGTTAGGTGACGTGCCAGAGTCTCTCATAGAATCTAGTTATTATGGTCACAAATACATCCTCCAATTTTGTATATCCCATTTTATCATCTTAGGAGTCCTCTCACGTCATCGCATTAGCTGATCGTCAGGTGCAGCCATTAACTACTCGGGAGATGAGAGGAGTTCTTAAGTGCTGTGTTTCTTTTTGAAGGAAGAATCACTTCTGAGAAGTAATTTTTGTTAAATAATTTTTTATTTTTTCTGAAATTTCTTTGTCACTTAATGAATCTAGAAGAATTGTTCCTCCCCAAGCATTCAGTATCCTCCTGGCCTTCTCATGTTCTTCCTGAGTGAGTTTATGATTTTTTTCAAAGTTCATCAATGTTCTCAAGTATGCTCTATATATTTTTTTATTATTTGACCATTTGAGTGTTAGAGGCAGTAGCCCTCTAAAATTCATGCTTTCGCACATATATTCAGTAAGCTCAAAGGGATTCTCGGATTTTTCATCATAAGTCATTCTTCCGTACCACCAAAGCCTAGCTAATCCATTATAAAATTTAGACCTACCTGCTTCTCCAAAGAAATATCTATCCAGAACGTTTTTTTCAGTTTCACACCTCCAACGATATGTTAGGTAACTCCAAAACGGCTGGTAGTGGCAGAGCCCTGCCCACAGCCTTTCTTCAGTTGCTTGGCTGTCATTGAGATCTTTAAATGCTAAATAAAAGCGTTTTATATTCTCAAAATCTGTGTCACTTGATTTATTCTCTGATAGATCTAATTTGATATCATCGATTCTTATTTTTGAAACAGGTATAAGGTCCGATGCTCTAACAAATTCGAGATTCCCCGTCTTATAATCCTCCAGGTTGCTATGTATGTCTTCACGAAATTTTTCAAGTGTATTGATAGTGAGGAAGTAAGCTTTCATTGTTCTGATCCTCCCATATAATCAAGCGAGTCCATTGCATATTTGAACATTTCATCGAGTAGTTTCTGTGATAAGTAGAATATGTCACTTTCTTCCAATTCTCCATTTTGAAGATCACAGTCGTGTTCTTTGAGTTTTTTGCTAATTACCTGGAACCATCGATAGTTCCCGTAATTGTTTATTGAGTCTGGTTTCGCCAACTCGTGTAGGACAGCTATCAAGGTGGGCAACACCATCATTGAATTCATAATATTTCGTGATAGTATATTGTCCTTGTGAGCGCTCCGTATTCTATATTCTACCTCTGGTAATCGTATAGTTATTCTTTCATCATTCAAACCAATTTTCATATCAGTCAATAATATGTCATACTCAACATTAAAAATTGAAGGCATATTTGAATTGTTCACTTTCCTGTTTTCTATAATAACTGAAGGTATTTCTGAAATACCAAGGATGTTCCCTGTTTGTATTTTGAATAACCCCTTATTGTAGTCAGCATCAAATGATGCTGATTTGTATTCAGATATGTTTTTATTGGCTACGATGATAGCAACTAACTCTAATCTTCCATCGAGTTGCGCCACATTTATTCTGAAAATGTTTTCGCCAATTGTTAGTTTCTTGATTGTTCTAAACTTTGTTCTGACACACTCCAGGTGGCAAACTATTGATGCTGCTTCATTCTCAACTAAATCTATGAGATTTTTTTCTGTCAGAGTAACATTTAATTTGAATTCGTAATCGGTATCGCTATGTCCGTATTCTGTTTTAACGTCGAATTCTCCAGATGAAAAATTGTTATTTCCTTCTCTTAGTACAGGGTAAGGAAATAATCTTTCATCACTGATTATCATGGAAGATCACCTCCATAGCCCAATTTTCATCATCTTCTATTTTGAATTGAATCTTGTTAGTTACTTCTTTATCGATGTTCCCTATACTTATTTTATTTTCATAAACTTTCAGACTTATCCTTTTGTTTTCTTTTATCTGTGTGGCTTCTTTTATTTCTATCTTCTCTGTAAACTCTTCACCACTTATGGATACTCGACATTCCGAATCTTTTGCTTCTTCAGGAAGAGAGAAAATGAGATTATAGTTCCCTTGATTGTCATGAAAAATTTTGAGTTTATTTGGAAAAACTTGTATTGTTGTCTTCTTGCCATCACCGGGTCCGCTACTTCCTTTTCCTCCTCCAGGTTTACTAATAGGTCCGGGTCCTTTGATTGGCCCGCCTCCAGGACCAAACACCTTCACTCTTCTTTTAATCCTGGTCTGTTTGCTTGGTACTCGTACTTTTAGAGGCTCAAGTTCTATTCCTTCACTGGGTTCATTGCCCTCCTCTTCTGGTTCTTCATCGGGAAGCGAGGGTATGCCTTCCATATTTTCGCTCGCTAGGAGACCTTTATTTTCAAGTTCTGTTAGTGCGTTCTTTATAAAAAGGTATATCTTTTGTATTCTTCGTTTTGCTTCAGTATAATTATTTGAACGCTCTGCTTCCCAACTATCGTGCTCGGGGTTTTCTAATTTTCTAAAATACTTGTTTACTGCTTCTCCTTCTAGTAACAGGATGCCTGAATAATTATTAAAGCTCCTAATTCCTTTTTTGTTAAACACTTTCATACCATTGTTTCTAAACATTCCTATCGCATTACTTAGTTCTACTTTTGTTGATATCTTAAGTGTAATATCGTTCTCTTCCAACATTGAATAATGGAATGTTTCTGATTTCATATTTTTTTCAAGAATGTCATAATATTCAATTATATGTTTAAGATTTTTATCTTTATATTTTAGTTGTCTATAATTGTTAATGATGCTACTTAATAC
>JAHJDK010000031.1 GCA_018812505.1 Nanobdellota archaeon
GTGTTGTTGACAGGTTAACTGTTGGTGGCGATGCTCAGGTTGGTAGTGTTGAAGCTGTTAATGATGTTTTGGTTGCTGGTGATGTCAGGGCTGATGGTCGGTTGATGGGTGAGCTTAATTTGAGGGGTGCTTGTGACTCTGCCAGTCCTAGGATGTATGAGGATGATAATGGTGATTTTGTGATAGAGCTTGGTACTCCTAATAGTTGCGAATCTGGTGAGAGATGCGTTGATAGTACTGATTGTTTTTCTGGTAGTGAGTGTATAGAGGGATTTTGTGAGTAATTATTGATTAATTGATAAAAAAATGAATACATTATTTGTTTCGAAAAAATTGTTTGTTTGGCTTTTGTTATTGGTAGTTTTTACTTCTTTCTCGTTAGGTGGTGTTGATTTAATATTGCGTTTGGATTCATTGGATGGTGTGGAATGTGCTGATATAAATAATCCTTGTATTGTGAATGAGGATGAGGATTATACTATAGTTGGTACTACTCCTACTCCTGGTTATTGGACTGTTAGTGATTCAACATTGGCATATCTTGTTTCTCCTTCTACTACTAACATAGCTGTATGGCATTTTTCAATGGTTTTAGAGCCTACAGTTGTTAAGATAATTTATAATAGGTTTGGTAATCAGGCTAGTGGTTTCTTTGAGATTCAGGATAATATTAAGGATGCTCATCAGGGTTTTGTTATTAACTCAACTTTTTGTGGTGTTGTAGAGGGTGATGCTATTTTGACTTTTGGTGATGTGCAGATTGGTCATACAGGTTCTAGTACTTGGGGTTTATTTGATGTTGGTGTACCTAATGTATTTGGTGGTTCTTCTTTTTATATTAATGGTTTAGGTCCTTTAACAATTGGTAACTTTGTTAATCCAGGTGTTTATATTTCTAATGTTGAGGCTAATTTTTCTATGACAACTTCTAAGGTTATAACTGCTGTTGATTCTATTTTGTTGTCTGCTCCTATTAGGAGTGCGCTTGAGGGTGTTGTAGTGGTTGATGATGATTTTCGCGTTTCTGGTGTTTTATCAAATCCTAATGGTAATACTTTATCTTTTGGTGATAAGGTTGAAGTCGTTGGTGGCTTGGAGGTTTTTGGATTGTCGGATTTAGGTAGTGTTCCTTTAATGGAGAATGTTGAGGAGTTTAGGTATTATTATTCAAAGTTTATTTTATCATCTGACCTCCCTGATTGTAGTTCTACCTTTGATTCAACTTGTGGTGCAAATCCTAGTCTTGCTTGCTGTATTGTCAGCTTTAACAATCCTTCTTACTACGGATGTAGTGAAGGCATAAAAGCTTATTTTGTATCTTCTGAGGATCTCACTTCAGCTGAATGCAAGGATATTGTTACTTGGGGATCAACAGGGTTTTATATCTTTAAGAGAACTCCTGTTTATAGTACTATGACCGTAAATGAAGACCTTAATATTCATGGTGATTTGAATGCTAGCAGTATTACTCTTGATGATAAGACTAGAAGTACTTGGCCTACTCATGATCAGTATGGTGTTGATAATCTTGTTTTGAATCCTGGTTTTGAGTTTGTTGACTTTAATGGTTATCCTGAGGATTGGGGTGTCAGTGTTATTGGTGATTTTGAGATTGTGTCTAGTGGTCTTCATGGTTTAGGTTGGAAGATTACTGATACAGATGGAATTTCTTATGCTTTCATGTTAGAACCTGTTGATTTGACAGTTGATTCTTGGACTGCTAGTGCTTGGGTGAAAGCTAATTCTGGTACTAGGGTTGGTTTGTCGTTTAGAGATAATTGTGGTGACACTCCTTATGTTTGGAGTGAAGACTTGTTTATTGAGAGTAGTGGTGATTGGCAGAGATTGTCTGTTACTGCTAATCCTGTTGTTAATACTAGAACTGGTTGCGGTAATGATGTTCAGGGTAAGATTTATTTGTCTGTTAGTGATGGTTTTGCATATTTTGATGATGTGCAGATTGAACATGGTGTTGATCTTGCAAAGTACAAGCCTCGTTTCTTGGATTCGTGGGGTAATGCAGAATTTGCTAATGTCGACGTTCGTGGAAACTTGTATTCTAATGCAACGGTTTCTGTAGGCTTGTCTGCTAATAGTTTTAATTCTTTATCCGCTTCAGAGTTGAAGGTTGGTGTTTTTGGCGGTGATTTATTGATTAATAATAAATTGTTTGTTGGTGATGTGATTGCTGAAAACCTTTCTGCGTCTGTTTTGAATCTTCGTGGTACTTGTGAAGTTGCTTCTAATAAGATTAGGGGTGATGGCAGGGGTTTGACATTGAGTTTTAGCAGTGCTAGTGATTGTGGTATAGGAACTGATTGTGAATTTGATGATGATTGTGCTGGTTCTATGGTTTGTCATAATGGTGTTTGTGGTGAAGATTGCTTGTCTGTCGCTGATGATGATGGTGATGGTTTTGTTAATTATTGTGATAGTGATTGTAGCTGTCCATATAATTATGTAAGGATTGGCTGTTATTTATGTACTTCTGGTTGTGAAGCTACTAGTTCATTTGTTGAATTAGGTGGTTATGTTGATTTTAGTCTTAAGAATGTTCCAACTCATACTGCTAATTGTCATTTTGTGACTGAGTTTGGTCAAGATGGATTGATTAATCTTGTTCGTTGTTCTGATACCTTCAGAAGAATCTTTGCTTTACCCTACTTTCCTGTAGGAGGTGTTTATCATAGTTTTTTTAGAGCTTCGAAACAGCCTACTGGTTATGATTATGTTTCTTGTCCTGATGTACTTGTTACTGATTCTCCTTTTTGTACTGGAACAACTACTTTGAGTTGTGAGGATAAGTGGACTTATAATTATGCTAATTGTGTGGCTCATAAGGCGTCTGAAGCAGGTGGTTGTTTTTGGGATAGTAATACGTGTAGACCATCCACTAATATAGATTGTAGCTTACTTAGCACTGATTACTGTTTGGATTATAGTGGTTGTGTGATTAATCAGATTTAAAATGGTAAATTAAATAAAAAACAAAATGAAGTTGAGGTTTTTCATGGATAAAGATAAGATTTGTTGTGTGGAAAAAATGAATAAACAAGAATTTGATTTTATATTGCAGGAAGGTGAGGGTTTGAAAGTGGAGTTCAAACAAGCTTTTGATAAGTCTCTTGCTAAAGAAATGGCTGCTTTTGCAAATAGCGTGGGTGGCAGGATTCTTTTAGGGGTTGAAGATAATGGAAAAATAAAAGGAATAAAAA
>JAHJDK010000032.1 GCA_018812505.1 Nanobdellota archaeon
AAAAAAAGAATTAAAAGAATCTGTTGTTGGAAAAACTTTTTGTGTTCGTGTTAAACGATTAGGAAAACATAATTTCAATTCAATGGAACTAGCTAGTGAATTAGGATCTGCATTGTACAAATTTAGCCTTGGAGTTAATCTCAAAAATCCAGATATTATAATAAATCTTGAAATTAGAAATAAGGATTGTTTTTTTTACACAAAAAACTTTCAAGGTGTTGGAGGGCTTCCTCCAGCAATCTCTGATAAGGTTTTGTGTTTGTTTTCTGGGGGTATTGACAGTCCTGTTGCAGCATTTGAACTTATAAAAAGAGGATGTAAAGTTGACTTTTTATTTGTTAACTTAGTCAACAATCAGGTTCTTAATGATGTTTTAAGAATATATAATTTTTTGATAAAAAGATTTTGCTTTGGATATAAACCTAAGATGTTTGTTGTTGATGGGAAAAAGCTTGTAAAATTAATAAAGAAAGAAACTCCTGATAGTTTAAAGCAGATAGCTTTTAAGATTGTACTATATAAAATATCTGAGTTAATTGTGAGAAAAAAAGATTATTTAGCGTTTGCTACAGGTGAATCTTTATCGCAAAAATCTAGTCAAACATTAAAAAGCCTTTTGTTCATTGAAAATAGTGTTTCAACACCTGTTCTTCGACCACTTCTTTGTCTGGATAAGATTGAAATAATTAATATTGCCAGAAAAATAGGAACTCTTTCTAGTTCTGAAAAGATTAAAGAGTTTTGCAATTTAACAACCTGTCCTGTTTCAACTTCTCCAAGAGAAGAAGATATTCAAAAGATTCCTTGTTTTGACTTTGAAATAAATAAAGCTGTAGAAGATTTTTATATTAATAAAGGAATTGCTAATATGTTGCCTGTTGTTGAAAAGAAGATTTCAAAAACAAAAAAACTTGTGTTTGTCGATGTGAGGTCTGAAGCATTACAAAAAAGAAATCCATTAAAAGTTGACTTAAACATCCCTTATGCAAAACTATCTGAAAATATTGATATTTTTAAAAAAGATAAAGAATATCTGTTGATTTGTGAATTTGGTGTTTTAAGCGAAGATGCTGCCAGTGAACTACGAAAAAAAGGTTTTAAAGCAGAAAGCATAGATATCAATGCATTTCAAAAGCATTTGCAATGAAAAATTATTTTTTTGTTAAAAAAAATTAACCTTTAATACTGCCTATTGGCTTTAAGGCAACTACCGATCTTGATATATCTGATTTTTCAAGTGTGTCAACTACTTCGGAAATATTCTTATAAGCTATTCCTGCTTCTTCTGCTAGACCTATCATGGAAGCTGATTTGACATAAATACCATTTTTTTCCATATCTTTTTGTAACGCATCACCATTTACTAAGTGTTTTGCTTTCGTACGAGACATTGTTCTTCCTGATCCATGTGCCGTACTACCAAAAGTTTCTTGCATTGCATTCTCAGTTCCTACAAGAAGATAAGATCCTGTTTCCATACTACCTCCTAAAATCACTGGTTGTCCGGTTTCTTTGTACTCTTCTGGTAACTCATTACATCCAGGCCCAAATGATCTAGTTGCTCCTTTTCTGTGAACAACAAACTCTTTTTTTACTCCGTCAATTTTGTATTTTTCAACTTTTGCAATGTTATGTGCAACGTCATAAACCAAGTCTAAACCCATATCTTCTGGTTCTTTTTTAAAGACTTGCTGAAATGACTCTCTTATTCTGTGAAGAATTATTTGTCTATTCAAAAAAGCTGTATTTGCCGCACAAGCCATTGCTTTGTAATAGTCTTGTCCTTCTCTGCTCTTAAAAGGTGCACAAGCCAATTCTCTGTCTTTAATATTTAAATTCATCTCTTTCATAACTCTATTAAAAGTGGTTAAATATTCTGTTGCTATTTGATGTCCAAAACCTCTGCTTCCACAATGAACCATTATAACTATTTGATTAGGTTTGTTAATACCAAATTTTTTCGCAATCTCAGGATTAAAAATTTTATCTGAAGGCACTGTTTGTATTTCTAGATAATGATTTCCACTTCCAAGAGTGCCCATTTGTCTTAATCCTCTTTTTATTGCTTTATCGCTTACTTTTGAAACATCTGCACCCACTATACAACCATGATCTTCTGTTCTAGCAACATCTTCTTTTCTTCCATAACCATTTTCAACAGCCCATTTGGATCCTTGAGTCATTATATCTTTGAATTGATTTTCTGTTATTCTTAAGAAACCTTTTGCACCTACACCTGATGGTACTTTTTGAAATAATAAGTTTATTAGTTCTTTCAATTTTGGAGCTACTTCTTCTTGGGTTAAAGTGGTGGTTATTAGTCTCATACCACAGTTTATATCAAATCCTATACCCCCTGGACTTATAACTCCTTCTTCTGGATCAAAAGCAGCTACTCCACCAATAGGAAATCCATATCCCCAGTGACCATCAGGCATACAATAAGCATGTTTTTGTATTCCAGGTAGACAAGCAACATTAGATACTTGCTCAAACACTCCTTGATCCATTTCATTTAATAGTTTCTCGGAAGCATATATTCTTGCAGGCACCCTCATTCCTTTTTTAAAGGATATTGGTATTTCCCATACAAAGTCAGATATTTTTTTAATTTCTTTTGGAATATTATTAATTTTTATCACCTCAAACATCTAATACTACTGTTGCATAATATTTATCTTTTTTGAATATTTTCAACATATGCATTGTTATTGCTTTAATATCTGTTTTTAAATTCATATTGCCATTTAGTTTCTCACCATAAATTTTTGCAGCTAGTTTACAACCATCTATTTTAACTTCAAATCTTGAGAAAAAAAGCAAATCAACATCTTTTAAATACACTATTTCTGAAAGAAATAAAAATAATAGTTGTTCTAAATCTGTTTCTTCTAAATTAATATTTTTTACTATTACTTCTTTCAAATTTTCGGTTTCAACCATTGTTTCTGATAGAGCAAATGCTGCATTCTCAAATAACTCGTTCATATTATCTCCTTGTGCTTTAAAGGCTATATCTGCAGTAGCCACATCTTCAAGATATTCATATCTCACATTAATCATTCTTAGTTGTATTTAACACGTTTTTATTAATGTTTCCAAAAAAATTATTGATTTCTTAATTTTTGTTCAATCATGGAAACAGGTTTTCTAGAATTATAATCTAATCTTGCTTCATACCAGTATCTTATTTTTTTATCGGATATGTTCCAGCATAAAAATATTTCTCTTCCTTCAAAAAAAGAATAAAAAACAACTATTCCCTGATCTATATCTTTTAAGGTAACTCCTTTAAAATGTAATTTATCTAGTGTTGTATAAAAATCATAAGATAGTTTGTGATATTTTCTATTCAATCTCGTATTATTTACTAAAGTTTTGTGATTATCGTCAAATTCTATCTCTACAGTTTCGAGAAGTTTTATTGTTTTTTTTAATCTAATGAGTTTTATAATTTCTGGTTTTATTATAGTTATTAAATTTTGTGCTTCAACTAAAGAAAGGTATATTGGTTCCATTTTAGATTATTACGAGAAAAAATACTAGTATTTTAATCTTTCTAAAATTAATTTGTTGGTATAGTAATAAAATTTATAAACAACATATGAATATAACATCATATGAAATCAACATCATATCATAATTTTTTTCTGAATTTTGCAAATACAACAAGATTTGCAATAATAATGTCTCTAATAGACAAACCATTAAACGTTACAGAAATAAGTGAAAAAATAGGAGAAGAACAAAGCAAAACTTCACACAATCTAAAAAAACTAGAACATTGTCATATAATAGAAATGAAAAAGAAAGGAAAACAAAGAATATATTCTCTTAATGCAGAAACAGTTATACCTGTACTTAATCTAATTGAAAAACATATAAAAAATCATTGTAAGAAATGTGATAAACATGAAATATAAAGAAGTATATTTAGATAATGGTGCAACAACAAAAACAGATTCAAAAGTACTTGAAGTTATGAAGCCATGGTTTTGCAAAAATTATGGAAACTCATCTTCACTACATAAAAAAGGCATACATTCAAAAGAAACTCTAGAAAAAAGCAGATCAATAATTGCAAAAAGAATAAACGCACTACCTGAAGAAATCATTTTTACAACAGGAGGATCAGAATCAAATAACTTAGCAATAAAAGGCGTTGCTCAAATTCATAAAACAGGACATATAATAACCAGCAAAATAGAACACCCATCAGTCATTGAAACTTGTAAATTCTTAAGAAAACAAGGTTTTGAAATAACTTTTTTAGATGTAAATAAAGATGGATTCATAAATTTGAAACAATTAGAAAATTCAATCACGAAAAGAACCATTCTAGTAACAATAATGCATGCCAACAACGAAATAGGAACTATTCAACCAATAGAAAAAATAGGTAAATTGTGCAAAGAAAAACAAGTTCTTTTTCATACAGACGCCGTTCAAAGTTTTACAAAAGAAAAAATAGATGTAAAAAAAGCAAACATTGATTTAATGTCATTATCAGCGCATAAAATACACGGACCAAAAGGAGTTGGAGCTTTATACAAAAAAAAATCTGTGAATATAGAAAAACAAATTCATGGAGGACATCAAGAACAAAACTTAAGGGCAGGAACAGAAAATATTGCAGGAATTGTCGGCTTTACAAAAGCAGTTCAATTAGCCAAAGAAGAACATATTAAAAAAATGACTGAACTAAGAGATATGTTAATAAGCAATATACAACAAGAAATCCCTGACACAAAATTAAACGGCTCTAGGGAAAAAAGACTTTGCAACAATGTAAATATCTCTTTCAAATATGTTGAAGGAGAAGGTGTATTAATACATCTAGATTTAAAAGGTATAGCTGTTTCAACAGGATCAGCTTGCTCATCACAAAACCTAAAGCCAAGCCATGTATTAATGGCCATAGGACTTAGACATGATATTGCACACGGATCACTAAGATTCACTTTATCAAGATTCACAACAAAAAAAGATATAGATTACGTTGTTAAAAACTTAAAAGAAATTATTAAAAATTTGAGAAAAATAAGTCCTCTTCAAAAAAACTACAAATATTCTGTAGGTGTAAAGGACAAAAGTTATTGGTGATAAAATGTACAGCAAAGAAGTTATGAAACATTTTCAAGAACCCCATAACATGGGTGAAATAAAGAATCCTGATGGTATAGGTAAAGTAGGCAATCCTATGTGTGGAGATTTAATGGAAGTATATATAAAAGTTAAAAAAAACATAATTACAGATATCAAGGTAAAAACTTTTGGATGTGTTGCAGCAATAGCAACTTCTTCTATGATTACAGACTTAGCAAAAGGCAAATCTCTTGAAGAAGCAAAAAAAATAACAAGAGATCAAGTTGCTAAATCCTTAAAAGGACTTCCAAAAATAAAGATGCACTGCAGCAACCTTGCAGCAGAAGGATTATACAAAGCTATAGAAAACTATCAAAAGAAAACTAAATAATCCTTAAAGCTATATTTTTAAATTTCTTGGAGATTTTAGAGTTTGGATGAGAATAAACTACAGGCAGATTCATTGATTGAGAATGTTTAATCTTCTTGTCAAAAGGAATAACATCAAAAACAGGCACAGCTAATATTTTTGAAATTTCAAATTCAGAAAATTCATGTTTACCGCCTGATTTCATATTAACAACAACCCCTAAAATTGTTTTTCCAAAATGATTAGCTAAATCAATTAACTTTTTTGAATTCTCTACAGATGGTTTTTCAGCATTAGTTACTATTATTACTTCATCACAAGCAACTAAAGAAGCAGCCACTTCTTCAAATAAAGAGTTTCCTGAATCAACTATTACAAAATCAGAAAATCCTTGCATGTTAGAAATTTCTTCACTAAAATTTTTTGCTCCAAAAGATTTTAAATCTTGTAAGTTAACAACTGAAGGTAACACTTTAATACCTGAAGAATGATTATAGATTGCATCAGAAAAATGCACATTTTTGTTCAAAACATCATTTAAAGAATAAGTAATATTTTCAATGTTTAAATACTTGTTAATTGAAGGGGTTGATAAATCACCATCAACCAATAAAGCATCTTTTCCAAAAGAAGATAGAGCAGATACTAAATTCAAAGCTAAAACACTTTTTCCAACACCTCCTTTTGCCGATACAACACTAATTATTTTTCCCATCTTCATTAAATAATAGACTTTCAACGTATTCAACAAAACTCTTCTGAAAATCATAATATTGACTAATAATATCTATGTTTACTATTTCCTTCCTATTTTCTATATAACTAATCATAGTCACATGTCTCCTAAACTCTTGTTCTTTTGCAGGGTTTGACTTGTGAAGTTTTCTAAGAAGAAAATATAAATCTATATTGTCTTTTATGATTTCATCCTCAAATAATTCCTTAACTAGTTCGCCTCTTTCTCTAGGAGCAATAGGAATTGTTTCAATCAATCCTTTGTCAACAGCGCCTCTTAACAACGCCTCTATAATAAAATCATATGCATCAATCATTCGATTTATAATGTTTAATAGAACATCAACTGTTCTTGTATATTTCAAACTAACAAAAATTAAATGATCAACTCTTTTCAACTCTTCTTTAGCGTTCTTTAAAGATTCCTGCATCTTTACTCACCAACCTCTCCATATCTATTATAAATAATTTTGTTTTAGCAATGTGTTTTTTTATGTCATCAACACTTATAGTTTTCATACGATAGTTGCTAGAACAAATTACAAATCTATCTCCTCTAGAAAATTCAATTGGACTTTTCTTATGTTCCAACAAAATCTCCCTTATTTCCTGAATTAAATTTAAGTATGCTTTATTAATATTATATTTTTCAACAATCTTACCTTTAAAAACGTTAAATTTAGAGTCAAAATCCTCTTGAAATTGAGGAATCCTCTTAAATAATCTTTCATAATAAACAACAGAAAACATGGCATTTGCCAATGCAGAATTAATGTTTTGAAGAACTGCCAATAGAATTTTTGGATCCTTAATCATTGGAAAAGTCATTATTAACATGTGATCCGCTATCCTTATAGTTTTCTTGGCATTTAGGATTAATTGCTGAAATTCTTCCATAAAAATATGAGTGAAGTAAACTATTTAAAACTATCGAGAATTATTTTGTGAGGTGCATTATTGACTCTGCCAAATCTCCTTTAAATTTTTTTAAAGTTATAAGAGCTTCTTCTTCTGTGCAACCAACTTGTTCAACAACTGTTTGAATGTCCTCATCAGAAATATCAGGAGTTGTGTCTGTGCTTGTCTCAGAAACCTCCCCAACCACTTGGTAAGTTTCTTGACCCATAACATTTATTTTTGAAACTTGTGGATTTGATATAACTAAATTCTTGTTTTGCATCCTAAAAATAACTTCTTTAACATCTAAATCCTCTTGCTGCAAACCCATTTTCTTCATGACTTGCCGCATTTGTCTTGGATTAATTCCTGGTAGCATAAATTTTACCTCTTAAAAAAAGGATCCTGCATTCATATGCAAAAAAATCTCTATAAGAATAACTAGTATGACTAAAACTATTATGTATTGTGGTTTAAAAGTGATTCTTGATTTATAATCATCAAAATACCTTGTAATTCCAGCGCCTGAACTTGGCATGCTTATTTTATCTCTTCTGCTCATTTTTATCACACAAATATTAATTGTAGAACGGTTGTAAGCCGCCTTTTGTAAGACTCCGTCAACACAAAGTCATTAAAGACTTTAATGCTCATGCGGACAATCTTTCTTAGCATTCTACTTAGCGCCAATTGGCTTGCACAAGTCAGGACTCACCGTTTCATCCTTTCTTATGAAGACGTCAACAGGTTACACTCAAAAGCAAACGCTTTTGGCGCCGCAAAAACAACAGTTTTTGAAGTCTCTCAACAGTCGCCTGTTGATTCGCTGCATCATCCCATTTCATAAGTGGTTTCGTTTCTGAGCCGTTGCCGTCTCTTTCGAGACCTCTCTTTTGAGAGTGACTACCTTTAGTGGGCGGACTTTCCTCAGTTACCCGAAAGCTAAGCACCGTCCTACAAATCCAAGAAGAGGTTTTTCCTTTATAAAGTTAATCTTTAAACACAGTATCTCCGAATGCAGTCGTAA
>JAHJDK010000033.1 GCA_018812505.1 Nanobdellota archaeon
CAGGGCAGTATTAAAAAGAGGTCAGTTATGACAGTTATAATCAATCAGAGAATTTTGGAACCTCATAATTTAACTAACAAGGTGAAATTATGACGGAGCCAATATTTAAAATACAGAATGTTATTAAAAGATTTGAAGACCATATAATTCTTGACAACGTAAATTTTGAGATTAGAAAAGGAGAAATATTTGGATTAATAGGTGCTAGTGGTTCTGGAAAAACCACTCTTTTAAACATAATTATTGGATTCTTAAGACCTGACCAAGGAGATGTTTTATTTAGATTTGAACATTTGCTTGATTTTCAAAAAGCAATGACTTTTAGATCAGTGTTTAAAAAACAGGATGCTGTCAAAAAAATATATGGTTTTGCATCACAGCTACCTTCATTTTACAGAGATCTAACAATAAGGGAAAATCTCCAATATTTTGGATCACTATATAATTTATCTCCTGACGCTCTAAAGACTAATATTGAAACCTTGTTAAATTTAATGGATTTAAAAAATTATGAAGATTTACTTGCTAAACATTTGTCCGGAGGTATGGAACGAAGATTAGATATTGCCTGTGCATTAATTCATGATCCCACAGTTTTAGTGCTTGATGAACCAACTGCAGATTTAGATCCTGTTTTAAGAGAACATATATGGACTCTTGTTAAAAAAATAAATAAGAAAGGAACAACCATAATTTTAGCTAGCCATCACTTAACTGAACTTGAAAACTTGTGTTCTAGAATTGCTATTTTAAAAGATAAAAAAATCATAGATGTTGCAAGCCCTGATTCTATTAAAAATAAATATTCAAAAATCCAGGAATTGCATTTAGAATGTTATCCTGGAAATTATAAAAAAATAATTGGAAAACTTTCCAAAAAATATATTAGAAATTATGAAATAAGAGGTTCACGATTAGTTATTTTTTCTGATAAACCTCAAAAAGTATTTCATGAATTATTTCCTATATTAGAGAAAGCAAAAGAAGAAGTTATAGACATGAAAGTTGGCAAAGCATCATTGGATGATATTTTTGTGTTGTTAGCTTCAAAGAAAAAAGATGAAATTCACGAAGATAATAAGTAAAAACATAAAACGTTTGTTAAGGGCTAGAAGCTCTGCATTCATCGTTATATTTGGTCCTTTAATAATTATTTTATTAGTTGGTTTGGCATTAAACAAACCTAGCACTTACGAATTATCAATAGGTTATTTCTCTCCAGACCAAAATAATGCTTTAACACAATCATTTATAGAAGAGATTAAAAACAATAATTATGTTATTATAAAATATGAAAAAAATGAAACTTGCATACAAGGAATTAAGCAAGGAACAACTCATACATGTATAATATTTCCAAAAAATTTTGAAATGGGAAATGATGAACATAATAATATTGATTTTTACGTTGATTATTCGAGAACAAATATAGTATATCAAATAATTGATGCTGTCTCAAAAGAGTTCGAGTTAAGAACAACAGAACTTAGCAAGGATTTAACTCAAGTTTTACTAACCAAGATTCAGCAAACACAGAAAGAAATAGATGAGGATATATTATCAATAATAACAATTAAATCTACTGTGGATGGAATAATAACAAACATTCAAGACGCTAAAACTAAGTCTCAAACATTAGATTTTTCTATGGAAACTATTTCCTTAACAAATATAAAGTCGACAGTTTCTGATATTTATGATGATGCTAAAGATTTGAAAGATCAAGGAATATCTGCGATTGATGAAGCTGAAAGCTTGTTAGGTGGAAATGTTTCTTCAAGTTCATTAACAGATATTGAAGAAGAAATTAACGATATTTACAATGACACACCAGAAACTTATGAACATTTTGAGAATTTAACCATAAATATTTCTGCAAAGATATCAAAGATAAAAAGCAACTTAAAATCTACAGAGGATAAAAACAAAGAAATTGTTCAAGGATTGGATACTGTAAAAACTTCGTTAACCGGATTAAAAACAAACACTGAAACATTGAAAGGAAACTTGGAAAAAACAAATTCTAATTTGGAAAATGTTGATGTTGCTTCTGCAGAAAGTATTGTCAGTCCTATAAAAACAAATATTAAACCTATTGTTTCGGAATCTAACCAGCTTAAATTCATGTTTCCATCTCTTTTGATGCTGGTTATTATGTTTATAGGAATAATGCTTTCTAGCGCATTAATACTTATGGAAAAGAATTCTAAAGCTGCATTCAGAAACTTCACAACACCTACTAAGGATTGGTATTTTGTCATAACTACTTATATCACTAGTTTTATAGTTTTATTACTTCAAGTAGCTATAATCTTAGGATTGTCTTATTATTTTTTAAAAGCTGATCTCTTTGCAAGTTTTGGATTAACAGCCATAATAATACTATTATCTATGAGTATATTCATACTTATTGGTATGATTATAGGGTATGTTTCTTCAACTCAAGAAGCAGCCACCATGCTTGCAATAGCCACAGGAAGTGTTTTCTTATTATTATCAAATCTTATATTACCTATAGAAACCATGTCTGAACTTTTCAAAAATCTAACTAGATTTAATCCTTACGTCGTATCTTCAGAATTATTAAAGAAAACATTGTTGTTCCAAGTGGGAGGGTATGATATTTGGAAACAAATATTATTTTTAGGAATATTTATGGTGATTACTGCTCTATTAACATTTATCATAAATAAACTCTCCAAAATAAAACTAATTCAGAGGAGCCCACATTTTCAAAAGAGAGGATATATCTACGTTCCTGAAGATGCATATTTAAATCTGGATGGTCACTTAATCAAAAACAAAAAAGACCTCTTAAAAGTTTTAAAAACAATGAGTGATGAAGAGTATGAAACACATGTTAAAAAGAAAAATGATATAGCTAATTGGGTTAGTGAAATTCTTAAAGAAAGAAGATTGGCTTGGAAATTAAGATTTAAATCTAAAGACGAAATTATTGAAGTTATGAAAAAACATTTAGAAAAACAAGTCAAAAGAGAAGAGAAGGAAAAGAAGAGATTAAATAAAATCTAACGAAACACAAAGCTTGCGTAACTAACAGAATTTCTGTAATTGTCAAGAACATCTCCTGAAGTGTAATACTGCTCTAAAAGAACTTTATCAACATTAATGGATTTTAACAATAAAACTATAGGTATTGCACCACAAATAGTGATGAAATGTTTGTTAACATAATCTAAGAATGCACTTGGATTTCTTTTTTTTATCAATTCTATAGCCCCTCTATCTAAGTCATAGATGTTCTTCTTTATGTCTGTAGAAAAAGGAATGTAGTGATAGTTAGGACCAAAATGTGTGAAGTCAGAACTTATTATAAAAACAGCTTTTTGACCTGTCTCTAACAAAGTTTCTTTCAAATCTATAGCTATATTTGA
>JAHJDK010000034.1 GCA_018812505.1 Nanobdellota archaeon
AAAAATTGTTTATTTATAAAACTGTTTCAGAATATTTGCATCCGTTGAATTTTGTTTTACAACAGTATCAATAGGACTCTCTGCAATTAAATTCATAATAGAAAATCCGTCAATAATATTCTGAGCAATTATTGCTTGTTCTTTAATTTCATCTTCAGTAAGAGTTTTATTAGAATAACTTCTTTCTGGCAAAACATACAACATTTCTTCTACTGGAAGTGCAAAAGTATACTCATCACCATTAACATAATAAAATGTCATAAGAATCGAAAATAACAGATATTTATATATTTGTCGAAAATTTTACAAACCCAATAAATATAAATATCATTAAAGCAATTGTTTTCTTTATGAAAATAACTGTAACAGGTTTTCCAGGCTCAGGCAACAGCACACTTGCGAGGATGCTTGCCAAAAAACTTAATCACAAGTTTTATTCTGCAGGCGATATGAGAAAAAAAATGGCTATAGAAAAAGGAATGACTATAGCAGAGTTTAATAAGCTTGGAGAAACAGAAGATTGGACTGATAAGAGAGTTGATGAATATCTTGTAAGAATAGGAAAAAAAGAAAATGATTTTGTGCTGGACTCAAAAATAGCCGATTATCTTGTACCTGAAGCTTTCAAAATATTTCTTAAAGCCAAACTAGAGGTTAGAGCTGAAAGAGTGTTGAAAGAAAAAAGAGTTTCAGAGCCATTCAAGAATTTAGAGGATGCAAAAAAGTTCTTGATGAAAAGAGTTAGAGGCGACAAGAGACGTTATAAAAAGTATTACAATTATAATGCTTATAACTCTAAAAATTTCGATTTGGTGATTGACACTACAAATTTAACACCTGAACAAATACTTGTTAAAGTAATGAAAAAGATTGGTTTTTAATATCAAAAACATTATAAATTGACGTTTCTTCAGTTTTTCTATGAAATCTGCAGCAATCATATTCTCAGGAGGAGCTCTTAGGGGTGTTGCACAGTTTGGAGCATTAGAAGCAATAGAGATTTTTATGAAAAGAAAAAATATTGTTGTGAAAGCTGTTGCAGGCAGTTCTTTTGGTTCTATAAGTGCATCTTTTTTATCACTTGGTTATACTGCTAGTGAAATGGTTCATATTGCCCGTAAAACTGGTTTTAAGCTTTTCAGTCTTAGAGATATCAACCTTTTTGGATCATCAGTTCTTAAAGGAAAAAAGATTACCTCTGCGTTTGAAAAGTATTTTGCTGAAAAAACTTTCAAGGATGCAAATTGTGAACTGTTCATAAATGCGGTTGATCTACATTCTGGAAAAGAGTTGGTTTTCACAAAGAGAGGTATTGAGTGTTTGAGGACACCAAAATTATTGGTGAAAAGAAATTTTAAGATAACAGATGCATTGCTTGCCAGTACTGCAATTCCCGCAATTCTTAAACCAAAAAAAATAGATGATTTTGAGTTCTTGGACGGAGCGCTCGTATCACCTGTTGGCTTGGGATTAATTGATTATTCAAAGTATGATTATGTATTTGTTATTGATGTATCAATGGCTAACCTGACTTTTGTGAGTAAAAATTCCAATCTTAAAAGGATGGATATAATTGGACAGGCAATTTCAATAGTTCAAAGAGAGCTTTATGAGCACAAACTTAAGAACTTGCTGCCGCATAAAAAAAATGTTTTTTTTATAAGACCTAATATCAAACCTGTCAGGAAGAGAAGCAAGGAAGAGTTGGAAACATTGATTTCTGCAGGTTTTCAGGAAGCAAAGAAAGTACTTAAATTATGATTTGTTCTGTGTCATAAAATTTGTTATTTGTTTAAGAGTTCCAGATTGTCTGGCACCTATTTTTAAACAGTTATATGCTCCACAAGCGTTTGCAAATTTTGCAGCATCTTTAAGATTAAAACCTTTGAGTAATGTGTAAGATAATCCTCCCATAAATGCATCACCTGCACCTGTTGTGTCGACTGCTTTGATTTTATATGCAGAAATAGTTGATTTATTACCTTGATTTATAACAACACATCCTTTAGAGCCTTTTGTCATTATAATTATTTTATTGTTCCAAACACTCTTAATATTTTTATAAAGCGATTTGCCTGCTGACTCTGACATCTTTACAACATCTGAAAGTATGATTAATTTCTCAAGTTCTTTCATAGTACCTATTTTCGCTATGTTTAATAATTTATCTACGTCACAGTCAATATCTACCAAAACTTTTGATCCTGATTTCTTTGCTATTTCTGCTCCTCTTATAGCTGCTTTTAAAGGTATTATTGATGCTTCTGTGTGAAAGTAGTTACTTCGTTCTATTATTTTTTTGAATTTTGAATCAACTATTTTCGGTGTTAATTCTGAGCTGCTGTTTGGAAATGCATAAATCTCTTTCTCACCTTTTTCATCAACTATTATCCAGCATTGCTGAGTTGTTCCTGTTTTGTTTGCAAAAGCTTTGATGTTTTCTTTCTTAAAATTTTTAAGAATTTTTTTCCCTAATTCATCATTCCCTATATTTCCACACCATGCTGTTTTTAATCCTAATCTTGATGCTTGAACTAAATTATTTGCAGTAACTCCTCCTTCAGATTCTGATAGATTGTTAGAAACTATTTTGTTGTTTTTATCTGAAAACGTTTTTACTTTAGTTGTGTAATCTACACCAACACATCCTAGACCTACAACATCATACTCTTTGTTCATCTAATTTCTTAAGAATTCTTTTAAGATATAAAGGTTTTGTTTGTCTTCAAATCCTGGAAGCACTAGGTCTGCACCTGCTCTTTCAAGATCTTGTTGAGAATGTTGACCTTTGGTTATGCCTACTGCTTTAAAAATAGTATTGTAAGCTCTTGACCTTTTTAATTCAATTATTGCAGCCATATCTTTTACTGCATCTCCAATATAAACAACTTTTTCTGGTATCTTGTAAGTTCTACTAAAATATTTAGCTATTGAACTTGCAATTATTCTTGCTTTTCTATCTCCACTTTCAAGATAAGATGATAATTGTTGGTCAATAACTGTGAAGTATCCTTTCATTTTAAGTACTGATTCTTGAACTATTCTAGGACCTAATGTTGCAACAGCTATTGCATCAGTCACTTCCTTGTAAATATTTATCTCTTCTGGTTTTATGTATTGCACGATAAAGTCTTCAGGGATACTTCCTGCTTCTAAATCAGGAGCTATTGATTGTGCAGCAGTCTCTATTAATAAGTCAATGTTTACATCATTTGGCGAGTTAACAGAAACTTGATTTTGACCATCATTAAAAACTAGTTTTTCTCCTGCGGCAAGTATCTGTTCTATTCTCATACTCCAAATATTTTTATGTCCCCCACCCATGAAATCTCTGGTTGATTCGCCTGTTATTGGATGTTTGGTAACACTTATTTCTCTGTTTAGAAGCTTCATACTTGCTCTCTGGTATGATAAATTCTCTAACTTATGTTTCTGCAGTAATGTGTTGTCAAGGTCCCATAGTAAGAATGTCATAATTCGTTGTAAAACAAGTATTATATATAAATATTTCTGTTATTACTACTACTAAGTGATTTTTCTAAGTGTGTTAAAAAAAATGTGGGGTGGAGAAGATTTGAACTCCCAACCTCGTGGCCCCGAACCACGAATCATACCAAGTTAGACCACCACCCCAAAAGTATATTATAAAAATAATTGTTTTTATTTAAAAATTATTTGGAATTCTGAATTTTTTTGAAGAAAGATTTATATTTGTTTTAGGATTACTTTTTTTATGATTAACACATATTCCCTTTTACATCCTACACAGGAAGTGGTTGAAAAGATTAAAAGAGATTTTCCAAGTTATAAAATTCACATTGATGAAATATTTAACTGTTATCCCGAGGTTGTTGAGTCTATAGAGGCTCATTCTGAAATTGTTTCTATCAGGTTCATGGGAGGTCATGTTAGAATTCCTAGAGTAATCAATGGTGTAATACCTTTGTTTATTAAAAAACCCAATGATCCTATTTTTCATCAGTTTTATGGAATTGCACACATACCTATGCTTTATGTGGCTCACGTGCCTGATTTTGAAGAAAGGATAGCTGTTTTAGATTATAACTCTAAAGAGAAAATGCTTTTCAGTATAGGAAATATATATAATCATGAACTAGTATCAAGGGACGTCTTGTCAGGATATTTTGTTCCAGAAATTAAAAAAATAATATAATCAGTAACTTTTATAAACTCTGAAAAAGAATCCTTTTTCATGGCAAAAGTTTCAGCATCAGTTCTTTCGGAGAATTTCTCTCAGGAAGCTGTTGATGAAGTCAGTTCTGCAGATTTCCTTCAGTTAGATGTAATGGATGGTTTATTTGTACCTAATAAAACAATCTGGGCAGATACTGTTAATCTTATCAAAACAAGTTTACCTAAAGATGTTCACTTGATGATTATTGATCCTGAAGAATTTGTTCAGGAGTTTATTGATGCTGGAGCTGATAGAATTGCATTCCATATTGAAGCCACTGAATATCCTGAATCAGTGATTGGTCAAATACAGGGAGCTGGTTTAAAAGCAGGTATCGCACTTAGTATTGAAACTCCTGTTAAAAAAATTTTTCCGTTTCTTGAGAATATTGATTATGTTATTGTGATGCCTATAATTCCTGGTGCTAGTGGTCAAAAATTTGACAAGAGAGTTTTAGAAAAGATTAAAGCTATAAGAGCTAAAAACCCTGACATTGAGATTGAGGTTGATGGTGGAATAGATGGAAAAACAGGTAAACTAGTTGTTGAAGCAGGCGCAGATATATTGGTTGCGGATTCTTTTATTCATAGTGGTGATGCTAAGGAGCGCATTAAAATTCTAAAGAATATTTAGAGAGCTAAGGATAAATTCCTTAACCCCCTAAATAATTATCTATTTTTTGCCAAAATAGAAGAAATCTTCTATCTTGACGTTTTCTGGCGTAAAATGGCCTTGCTTTTCATAGTAAGGCTTTTCGCTTCTTTCTTGGCTTTCGCGTTTTGCTTCTTGTCTTGGCGGACTTTGCTCACATTCCTCAATTCGAGGTTGTGGGGGCGGACTAGGGTGTTCTCGCAGAGGTTCTTCTCTCCGGGACTGAAGTACAGAAATTGTGCTGTTGAGTTTTGATATCTCAGTATTTAGATTACTGATATGTCTTGACATTTCATTCATTTTCGACATAGTCGAATCTTTGAATCTACAGAACATGTTAGACAGTTGACTAACTTCATTTTCTTCGGTGAAGATACTGCTTTCATGCTGTTCTTCATCGTTCATTAGAATGTTCTTTGCGCCTTCAATGGCATCCACTGTATTCTCAGAGAATCCAAATCGTTTCAATTCTTGAGACATAGCATTTATTCTTTGAATTTGTTGTACGTCATTCATCGGGAACTCATAACGCTTAGAACACTACTAGTTTATAAACTTTCCTATACTGGACTAGGTATTTAGTATACTGGTATGTATTATTTTTTTATAGTGTAATACATTCTCCTATTATTTTTACCTTTATTCTCTGCTTTTAAAAATTCCAAACTCCCAACTTCCAATGTATTTTTAACATGAGTACCACCATCAGCTTGTTTGTCAAAATCACCTATCTCAACAATTCTTAAAATGTCAATAGCAGGAGGCAAAGCTTTCGCCAGTTTGACAACAGAAGGAATCTTCAAAGCTTCATCTCTAGGAAGATAAAAAGTTTTAACCTCTAAACCTTTAGAAATTATATTGTTAGCAACAGCAACATACTCGATCATCTTTTCAGAATTATAATTTTCAAGAGAAAAATCAATCCTTATCTTATCAACACCTAATTGATTGCCTGAAATTAAAGCACCAGTTTCATTATGAATTAAAGTACTTACAATATGAGCAGAAGTGTGAGCTTTCATAAGTGCATAACGCTTATCCCAATCAATAACACAATGAACCTTATCGCCTTCTTTCAAGCCAATATGATTAACCTCATGACTAATAACACCAGAAAACTTACCAACAAAAACAACCTTAAAAACCTCGTTATCTCTAACAATTATCCCTTCATCAAATGGCTGACCACCAGAATTAGGATAAAAAGCAGTCCGGTCAAGAACAACAAACTTTCCATCTTTCACATTTTTAACAACCGCATCAAATTCTTTCAAATAAGAATCATCTAAATACAAAGCTTCAGTCACAATAATCACCCAACAAATTTTATCAAGTTATAATATATAAGTATTTCTTTTTTTATACCATAAAGTTTATAAATAGACTATATTTCCAAGAAAATGGTTTAGAGGTTCTGTAGACAAATATATATAGGTGTTAATATGCTATTAGAAGTACCACAGAATGAATTAATAAAAAAAACAGCAGAAGAGTTGAAAAAACTCATAGACATGCCTAGTTGGGCGCTTTTCGTTAAAACAGGCACTCACAAACAAAGACCTCCAGTAGAAAGTGATTGGTGGTATATGAGAGCCGCATCGGTTTTAAGACAAATTTATTTACTAGGACCTATAGGTGTTTCAAAACTAAGAACAAAGTATGGCGGTAAGAAAAATAGAGGAATGAAACCAGAAAAATTCTATAAAGGATCAGGAGCAGTAATAAGAAAAATTCTACAACAATTAGAAGCTGCAAAACTGATAAAACAACACACCATTAAAAAACACAAAGGAAGAGTTATAACTCCAAAAGGAAAATCATTATTATTCTCAGTTGCTAAAATCATCAGAGGACCTGTCACTAAGAACAAAGAAGTTAAACAGAAAGAAAAACCTGTCGAGAAGCCTAAAGAAAACAAGATAGGAACAAAAGATTTAGCAGATTACAAAGAAGATAATAAACAAGAAAAACAAAAGGAGCAAAAAGAAGAAAAATCTAAAACTCCGAAAAAAGAAAAAACAAAAACCAAGAAAGAGTAAAAATGGCACGATTCATACATTTAAGCAGAAAACTAAGACTTGCAAAACTTGGAAGAAGAACTAGATGGGCTCCATTCTGGACAGTTCCAAAGATTTACGGTAAAGGAAGAAAAGTACACCCAGGCAGACACACAGTAGTCAAGAGAAACTGGAGAAGAACAAAAACCAAGGCATGAAAATGGCAGACGAAAAAAAGAAAGAAGCAAAAATAATCCTAGAAAGAGAGTACAATGTGCCTTTAAGAAGAGAATGGCTTAAAGTTCCTAGACATAAAAGATCCAAAAAAGCTGCAAAAGCACTTAGAGAATTCTTGCAGAAACACATGAAATCAGATGATGTAAAATTAGGAATG
This sequence comes from Nanobdellota archaeon, assembly GCA_018812505.1. Lineage (GTDB taxonomy): Archaea > Nanobdellota > Nanobdellia > Woesearchaeales. The sequence continues at coordinate 7,238 of JAHJDK010000034.1, forward strand.
CATGTTAATGAACATATTTGGAAACATGGAATAAAAAATCCACCTCATCATGTCAAAGTTAAAGTACAAAAATATGATGACGGAGTTGTTAAAGCAGAACTCGAAGGAAAAGAATTCAAGGAAGCTGTTAAGTCAAAACCTAAAGAAGAAAAGCCACAAGGATTAAAAGGTAAACTTCAAAAAGTATTAGGAAAAGATGAGAAAGAAGAAGTTGTAGAAAAGAAAACAGAAGAAAAGAAGGAAGTAAAAAAAGAAAAACCAGTTAAAACAGAAAAAAAGAAAGAAGCAAAAAAAGTCACAAAAAAGAAAAGTACAAAACCTTCCACTAAAAAAACTACATCTAAATCAACTGTCAAGAAAGCAACTAAAAAATAATTTTTCTATTTGCTGATTTCAGCAATAATTTTCTTTAAACAGGCATCAAGAGCTACAAACAAGTTTCTATCCACAAACTCTGATGTTTTAGGTTTACCACCAGCCAACAATTTACCATGAATTTCATACTTCTGACTTTTAGCAGTCTTATGAACACTCTTCATAGTAACTGTGAGGTTTTCAAAATTATCCAAGGAATCACTCATTTTCCGAGCATAACTACCAACTAATTTCTTAACTACTATCAGTTCTGCATGATCTAGTTCCTTGAAACCTGCAAGGGTTATATTGCCACCAAGTTCTATTTCTTCATCCCCCATAATACTTTATATGATACATTTTATTTATAAATGTTTTGCTAAA
>JAHJDK010000035.1 GCA_018812505.1 Nanobdellota archaeon
AAAATTCATTTATTATTTTTATTATCTTTATTACTTTTATTCATCTCGTCTGTATCTCTAAGTCTCTTTCTTATCTCTTCTTCTGCTTTTGCCAATTCATCATACAACTCCTGCTTTTCCTCATAATGCTTGTAAAGCAATAATAGCTTCTCATATACAGACTTAAGAGCAGGACTCTTCTCACTTAATTCAATAAACTCATCCTTATTAGCCAATTCATATATATCATCAACTAAAACAGTCTCATCCGCAAAAAGGAGTTTTTTTGACTCATACTCCTCATACAATCTGATAATATCTAAATATATCTGCTCCAAATAAGGAAATCTCTTCAAGATAATCTTAAAAGATTCTCTAGAGGATAAATCAGACAACTTTTCTGCTAAGTCTTTTTCTATATCAGCTATGTTGGAACTTTCAATATTAATTAACTCACTAATCTGCTTGTAATGAGTGTCAGCAAGTTCCTCTAACTTAATTATCTTCTGCTGTTCGTGATACTCTAAGAAATCAATAACCTTATGAACTATTAAAGGCAACAACAACATGACTGCAACCAGTATCCAAAGAGCAGTGAAGTTAATATCACACAAGAAGAAAAACACGTAAAACAAGTACAAAACAATTGTAAAGAAAATCATAACCCCCATAAATATGTGAGTTTTTCTCTTGGTGGCAAGTATGAGTTTTGCTTTCTGCACATCATCAATCCCTTTCTTCTTCCTTATAGATTCTATCTGCTTTTCATTCCTATAAACACTATAAGCAATCACTAAAACCACAAGCAAAAAGAACCATATAGCACCATTTTTAAGAGGATTAGTCTCTTTATCACATACTATTCTTGGAAAAGATATGTCTAAAGGAGTTTCTCTTCTAGGAGGCTTAGTTATTTCTTCATTTTTTTTAAGTTCATCCTTTAGCTTTTCTAAATTATAAACACAAGCTTTTTTCTCAACTGGTTTATTTCTATAAGTTCCACAATGATTCTGGTCAGTGCAGCTTCTACTCATAATTTCAGTAGGAGGACATTTAGACCAATTACCACAAACCCAACTCTCTTCACAAGTAAAATACATCTCTAAACCTTGAATAGACACCTGTGGAAATTGATATCCTGTGGGAAATACACTTGGAAAACCACCTGTGGAACTTGAACCACTTCCTCCTCCTCCACCTCCAGAACCACCAGAAGAAGAACTTGTTGGTGAAACACCAATAGTCCCCGGAGGAGTAGTTTGGCAGAGACCACAATCACTAGGGCAGGATGCACAAGTTTCCTTTAAATCACAAAAGTTATCCCCACATCTTATTTTTGGAATAACCAATTCTATAAACTTAAAATCTCCAGATGAAGAAGTGTTGCTGCCAAACAGCGAAGCAATTTGACCATCAACCGTGAAGTAAACCTGTCCACCATTCACAGGACCTTCTTTTTCAACTGTTGAACTATCATCCACTAAACAAGATAATAATCCAAAATGACCTGAATTTATCACTGTAAACAACCCACAAAGAGTGTTATCAGCACTAAAAACTCTTACTATAGCTCCAGATGGAATTGGATTATTATAAGCTGTTACATTGCCATAAAACTCAGTTGATAAAGGAGGAAAAGCAAACACTAATTTAATTAGAAAAAATAACATAATCATTAGCAAAAATTGTTTTTTTACCAACCTATCACCCAGTTATCTGCAGAGTCAAGATATATCCAGTAACCTTGGTATGGTTCTGTCTGATTCAATGAACCTCCAACACCTTTTGTGTAATCCAAATAGTTCTTGTTGATATTATCATAAGTGTAAACTTCACTATATGCGGCTGAAATGGAAGCTAAAGATAAATTTACATCTCTTGGTATGTTAGTAGGATAGCCTGCAAGGTTCCATCCTGTTTTCATAACTATTGTTGAAGGGCTTCTTTTTGCGCCGTATAAGAAGTATTCTTGCTCTGAGTCCATGTCAAAGTAAATCCAGTATGCATCAAACCTGGACATATAGGTTAAATCTTGAACTACCCATGATGGTAAGTCTAATTTAAGAGTTTTCCAAGGATCATTTGCATCTAAATGCCTATAGGTGAATATTGTCGTGTAATTTGACATATTTTCAAGAACAAGATTTATATTCTCAACGCTTGTTATACAAAAAAAAGATATGAGGTTCCAGCCAGGCTGTAGAGTCAAGTCACAATCAACAGGTATTGGTGGAGTTATATTAACACTTGTGACTACATTGCCTGTTAACTTGTCAAACTCTTGCGGAAAAGCTTTCTGAAGCAATAATAAAGATGCAAAGGCTATGGATAAAACCAATAATGAAATTCCAATCACTTCGATAAAGGTTTTTTGTTGTTCATCCATTTTATTTCTTGTCTGCCTCCTCAAACTCTAAGAACCATTTTCCTGATATAGAATCATATTCAAACACTACGCAGTACTTGTTTTTTTTATCTAAAGAGAATAGTAATGGCATAGGTATTGTTGTTTCAAAGCTGCTGCCTCTAGTGTATAATTTTCTTTTTAATTTCATTAATAATACTTGTTTCTTTCTGAAATATTTAAATTTTACTTATTTTTTTACTTATTTTTTATTAAATGAACTACTAAAAAGCAAAATCAGTATACTAA
>JAHJDK010000036.1 GCA_018812505.1 Nanobdellota archaeon
ATTTCTTCTTTGTGAGTTTTTATTTTTCCTTCAACAGTTAGTTTTGACATTATCTCTTTCATCTTCATTATTTCGCTTGGAAAGCTTGTTATATCTATTTCTCCTGATTGCATCATTTCCATTGCTTTTTTTTGATATTTTCCTAGTTTAAAGTTGTATAGTGTTTGACATATTTTCATTGCTTCTTGTATTTGTTCCATTAACTCTTCTTTTTTACAGGATATGTTTTTAAATTCTTCTTTTCCTTTTGTTGTTATGGTATAGGTTTTTTTATGATCTTTTTCTTTGCACACCACTAGTTTTTGTTTGTTTAGTTGTTCTAGAAGTGGGTATATTGATCCATAACTTGGTTTCCAGCCTGTTTTTTCGTTGATATATTTTATTAAACTGTAGCCTGTTCTTCCTTCTTCTTCTAATGCTGACAGTACACAAGCCTTAAGATGTCCTCTAATCATGATTTTATTTGTTATATAACTTATATATAAATATGGCGGTTTCGATATATCGGAAGCGATATGTATTTGTTGATGTGAATACTTTTTTAAATTGATTTATTGTTTTACAAGAAAGATTTTTAAACTCAGAACACTATGTTGTTGTAGAAGAGGTGAAAAATTGGTTGATTCAAATAAGTTTTTATCTGATGTGAGGGCTGACTGGTCTTTCTGGTTTTATAATGGAAATATAGTTAGAAACATCTATGAACTTGCAGACACTATTGAAGTGTTGGAAGAAAAAGATTTTGTATATCATGTTAATGAGGATCACCAAAAAAATGATTTTGCAAGATGGATTTCTGAGGTTTTAGGAGATGCTAATCTTGCAGCTAATTTGTGGAATGAGCTTGATAAAAAAAAATATGTTAAAAAGATACGCAAGAAGATTGCACGAATGGAATCAATTGCAGAGAAGCAAACTCAGCAAAAATTATTGCAATAATCACAGCTAAATCTTTCTAGTGCAAAACAGGATTTTAACTCTCCGTTAGAGTTGACGAATGAGAAGCATTCTTTCAGCTCATTTTTTTGTATCTCAAGGTTTTCATTGTTGTTAACTATTTTTTCACTGTATACTATTTTACCTGTTATCTGTTCAATATTTTTATCTTGAGTATCTACTTTGCTGTTTAAGAAGATTAATAGTCCGATTACAATTGCGATTCCTAAATATTTTTCTTTCATGTTTTTAGTTATATCTTGTTTTTTTTAAAGCTTTTCTTTAGTATATAACTCCTACAACAATTCTTCTGATTTGTTCAAATCTTACTTTTCCAGGATCGGGTATTGGGTTGTTGTCACCTTTCATAACTACATACCATCCTTCTTCATCTATCCCGATTGAGATGACTCTATGAAGAATTGTTCCATTAGCATAGTTTGATTCATAAGCAGCTAAGTCTCCAAGATGTATATCTTTTGTGGATTCTGGCTTTATCTCTATAACATTAGTATTTTTATGAATTAATGGTTCTAAAGAGTGAGTGTCTGCAATACTGGAAACACTGGCGTTTCGCAACTCGATTATTATTTTGTCATCTTTTACAATTATGTTTTCTCCTTTAATCCAATCATAAGGACCTGACTTAGGGATTGGGGAGTCATAATACTTTTCAAGTCTTTCAATTAAAATTTCAATATCTTGTTCTTGTTGTGAAATCTCTTTTTTTAGGTCTGTAATATCGCTTCTAAGCTTTGTATTCTCTTCAATTAAGGATTCTGTGAAGTCGTTAGTTAATATTTTTGGATAAATAGCTTCTCCATTGTTATAGATGCAGGATGATAGAACTATTAAACCAATTATTAAGGGTAATACTAAAGCACCTCTTTTCATAATATAAGAATTGTTCTTTGGATTATTTAAAATTAACTGAATTTTACTTTTTTGCTTCTTTCCATAATATACTGAAGAATTGTTTGTAAGTGTTTGCAACTTCTTTGCTTCTTATTAATGTTATGATGGGTTGTTCACTCCATATTGATATAGCGACTTTATCTCCATAAATCCATGTGGTTACAGGAGTATCTTCAACAGTGTTGGTGAATCTCATCTCAATATTCTTGAATGTCGTGTTTAGTTTTTGTGCTTTCACTTTTTTGTTGTATATTATGTTTATATGGATATTTGCTTCTGCTCTTCTCATATGCCATTGTTTTGAATAAATTGGAAAAAGGTTGACAAAGTTTCCTTGTGCTCCAAATACAAACATTTCTTTTTTTGTTCTTAGAATGTCTTCTGTGATTGATTGTAATCCTTTTCTTCCTCTGTATATTGTTGCTTCTTGTGGTTCTTTTCCAAGTTTTCTTCTTTCTTCTAGGTCTGATAATATTGCGTTAACATTTCTTTTTTTTTCTTTTAATATATCTTCTTGTTCTTCTAAATATTTTATTAGTCTCTCAACATTTGATGCTTCGAAGTATTTTCTGTTGGCTTCGACAACGTAGCTTGCCAATCCTTTTTCTATAAGTTTGTCTAAAGCATCATAAACATTTGTCCTGTTAACACCTGATTTTTTTGTTATCTCTCCTGCAAGCGCTGATCCAATATCTAATAATGCGAGGTATACTTTTGTTTCTGTTCCAGATAACCCTGCATTCTCCAATATTGATTTTATCTCCATATCAAGTAGTGGTATTTTTGACTTTAAATAACTTCTGTTTTGTTGTTATATGGTATTACAACAAAAGTTTATATATTTGAAGTAACTACTACTTAATTATAAATAAAAATAAATTTGATAGTTTAAAAACAAATAGGTAAAGAAAAAATGAGACACATAACCCCAATAAATTTAGAACATAATCCTGATGTTTTAGTTATTAGACAAGATGAAAAATGGGACATTAAGTACCTAAATGAAGCAGGATTAAAGAAAATAACAAAAGGTCTGTCTCTTGATGATAATGTTAGTAGAAGGGAAGGACAAATTACAAGAAGAATATGTGATACATATTGTGATACATATGATTCATTTTTGCTATCAAATATTTCTTTAAAATATACACAGAATGAATTTAAATCACACACTTTGATTAAGCATGATGGCTTATTTACCACTTTGGGAAATAAAATCGAACAAGACAATTTTGTTACATATTTTTCAATTAAAGGTGTAGATAAAAATCCTATTATTTATGGTGATAAAGACCAGAATCATATTTTTGAGATTTGTTCTAATGATTTGTTTGATGATTATCCTCATATTAATAGAAGAATGGTGCATAATAATTTATTGTCTTCATTTGAATTTGCAGCAAATGCAGTTAAACATTTTGATTTGACTAGTAGTTCTATTTCATATTTTTTACAGAGAGGATTGAATCAATATTTCAAAAACGATCCACTCAGTATGTTCAATACACAATTCTATGAACAGATTAGTACATTAATTGCGAATCAGTATACTTCTGAATCCAATATTAAAAAAGCATTAGCTGAAGATTATCAAGACGTTTTTCTCTTTAGCAATAGTTACCATAATCAAGTACAAAGAATAAAACAAATTCTTAAAGGTGAAAATAGATGATTTCAATCGGACACTATACAACAGTTTCATTAGATACACCCTTCATTTACGTTAAGAAGATTGAAGAAGATATTATCGCAAAGGAAATTGGAATACTGGATATTGCTGATTCGCTTAAGAGGATTCCAAAGCA
>JAHJDK010000037.1 GCA_018812505.1 Nanobdellota archaeon
CAAAATAAAAGGAGCATTTCTAGTCACAGAGATAATACATCAAGAGATAGGAAGATTGATAGGTTATGAAATAACTAGGGAAAAAAAGAATTTCTGCATCGTTGAGAGTATAAGTGAAGGAATACAGGAAGAACTGCCAAAAATCATTCGCAGAATACACTTATTAATGCTTGACATAACTGAAACATTGTATGAAGCGTCGAAAAACAATGATAAATCTGCTTTAAAAATAATACATGAAAAGCATGAAACAATCATAAGATTCATAAACTATTGTCTAAGAAGCGGAGCAAAAGAACTAGATCGAGAACATCCTATAACAAACTCAGAATACTACATGCTTGCCTGTTTCGACAGGATAGTCCACTTAATAAGGTCCTCTGCAAAAAGATTGTTAAAATTAGAATTCAAACCATCAGATAAACTAGTAGAAGTAATAGGCAAAACAGTGGAAACATTAAGATTATTCACAAAATTTGTATACCAAAGAAAATCCATTATGGTTGTAGATATGAACAATTTAAGGTATGAAGTTGAAAACCTGATAACTAACAGAGAGACAAATCTTGAAGGTGAACAAGACTTGGTGTTCTATCATATGAGACATATACACCACTTGCTGCTTGATATCTGTGATGTTCAAGGCACATAAAACATATAAAAACAACCCTTTTCTATAGAAAAAGATGAAGAGCTATTTTGAAGAATTAATAAGTTTCATAAAAGAAGAAAAGCCGAACAAGAGAATATTAAACAATAAGAAGATAGAGCTATGTACAAAATATAAAATTAAAAAAATACCTACTGATATAGAGGTGATGTGCAACTCTTCACCTAAAGACCTGGAATTCTTAAAACAATACTTGATTACAAAACCTACAAGAACTATTAGTGGGGTTGCAGTTATTGCAGTTATGAGTTCGCCGCATGACTGTCCTCATGGAAGATGCATCTATTGTCCTGGAGGAAAAAATAGTTTTTTTGGGGATGTTCCGCAATCATACACAGGTAATGAACCCTCAACCATGAGAGGAATAAGGAATAAGTATGATGCATATAGAATCGTTTTCAACCGTTTAGAACAATACATTGTTCTTGGACAAAACCCTGAGAAAGCAGAGATAATAATTATGGGAGGAACATTTCTTTCATTTCCAAAGAAATACAAAGAAGAGTTCATAACTAATATTTACAAAGCCATGAATGATTTTTCAAAAGAATTCTACGTTGATGATAAGTTAAACCTGCTAAAGTTCAAAGTATTTTTTGAATTACCAGGAAAAGTTGACGACAAGACTAGGGAGAAAAATATAAGGGAAAAAGTTTTGGTGTTGAAAAAACAAAACATCAAAAGCTTGGATGAAGAAAAGACTATTAATGAGCACTCCAATATTAGATGTGTTGGTTTGACTGTGGAGACTAAGCCAGATTGGGGTTTACTTAAGCAAGGAAATGAGATGCTTAGATATGGAGTGACAAGGGTTGAGCTAGGAGTACAGACAACTTATGATGAAGTCCTGAAAAAAATGAATAGAGGTCACACACTCAAAGAAACAATTGAAAGCATAAAGACACTTAAGGATTTAGGATTTAAAATAAACATTCATATGATGCCAGGTTTACCAGGTGTTAGCAGAAAGGATGATCTTAGATCATTAAAACAAATATTTTCAGATGAAGATTACAAACCTGACATGCTAAAGGTATATCCGACGCTGGTGATGCCAGGAACTCCTTTGTATGAACTGTATAAGAAAGGATTGTACAAGCCAATAGATATTGATGACGCTGCAAAGATGATAGTTGAGATGAAAAAAATAGTTCCTAAGTATTGTAGAATTATGAGAATACAGAGAGACATTCCAACCAAGTTCACAAAAGCAGGCGTTAACAAAACCAATTTTAGGCAGTATGTTGAACAGCTGCAAATAGAGAAAAACGTGAGTTGTAACTGCATAAGATGCCGTGAAATCAAAAATAAAGTGGTAAAAGGCGAGCCTAAATGGGAGATTATAGATTATGATGCATCTAAAGGTAAGGAGTTTTTCATATCATTGGTGGATAATAATGATTATTTGCTTGGTTTCAGTAGATTAAGGTTTCCTTCACAAAGTCTAAGAGAAGAAATTACTAATAATTGTGCTATAATAAGAGAATTGCACGTCTATGGAACCGCACAAGGACTTGGAGAGAAAGGAGACGTTCAGCACACAGGATTAGGCAGTAAGCTACTTAAAAAAGCAGAGGAAATCGCAAAGAAGCATCATAAAAAAAAGATTGTTATTATTAGTGGTGTTGGTGTTAGGGACTATTATAGAAAGTTTTCTTATGAAGTCGAAGGACCATATATGATTAAAGAATTACAATAATTCCTTCACATCTTCTAATATTTCTTCAAATTTCAAACCATACATAGTTCCAATGTTGAAGTGTCCGCCGTCTTCAAAAACTCTAAGCTTTACACCAAGTTTTTCAGCTAATTCTTCGCCGTTCTTCAAAGGAACAATAGGATCGTCA
>JAHJDK010000038.1 GCA_018812505.1 Nanobdellota archaeon
GGGTCTTCATGCTGAAAAAGACACTGTTAGTGAGGCCTTTATAAATGCTAAGATCGTAAATGATGTTCATTGGTCTAGCAATGTGCTTTATCCGGCTGCCAATGAAATGTTCTTTGATAAAAATTATGATTATGCGGCTAAAATATATGAGCTTGCCGTAGTAGCAGAAAAGAATGATAGAAAACTTTCCGAAAAACAATTCAAGAAAATGGAATGTGGAAAATAAGAGGAATTAGGCTTTAATTTTTTTGAGATAACCCGAAAAATTCCCCCTCCGAAAACTTTAAATATCCTAATATCTCCCTAAATCCATATTCTAAAGAATTATTCTGCGTGATTAAATGGACCAAGAATTAAAAGACTCAATATTGAAAACAGGAACAACCCTGATAGGAATTGCGTGTAAAGACGGAGTTGTAATGGCTGCTGACAGACAGGCAACTGGAGGACATTCTATTGTTGTTGATAAACATGCAGAAAAAGTTTATCCAATTAATGACTATCTCGTAATTTCTGGTTGTGGAGTAGCTTCTGATTCCCATAGGGTTCCAAAACTTCTTTCAGCTGAATTAAGATTAAAAGAACTTCGCTCAAAATCAAGACCAACAGTAAAACAAGCAGCTTCACTTTTATCTAATTTAAATTACTCTGGGATTAGAAGGCCTTCAATGATTCCTCAGCAAGCAGGTTTTTTAATTGCAGGATTTAATGAAGATGGTTCAACAGAATTATTTAATGTCATGCCTGATGGAGCGACAATAAAAGTTAGAGATTATGACGCAAGTGTTGGCTCTGGAATGCCATATGTCCTAGGACTTTTAGAAAGACTTTACAAAAAAGACCTTACAGTAAAAGAAGGAGTTAAACTTGCAATTGAAGCTTTAAAATCTTCAACACAAAGAGACACTGCTTCAGGATACGGAATAGACGTCTTCACCATAACAAAAGAGGGAATTAAAAAAGAAGTTGAACAAACTATTGAACCAAAATATACAGACGATAAATAGTTTTTCATCTGATTAGATGTAATTAATAAACTTCATGTAAAAATGACTCAACAAAATATGCTCTTAACTAAACAAGGAGTATCAATTATCAACAAAATCACTAACTTTTCATTATCTAAATTCAGCGAAATGTCTTGGCAAAGCCAGACACGAAGCAACTAATCCTCATAAAGCGAGACTAATATGGTAGATATTCTAAAAAACATAACAGAAAAACTTCACGAAAGTATCACTGATGCTAATTTTGAAGGAGCAAATATTGTTCTTTACACAGATAGCGAGAGATTTTTTAAAACAGGTGAATCAAAAATAAAAGAAATCGTTGACCAGATTAAAAAAAGAATAGAATTAAGAGCAGACCAAAAAATTCTCATGGACAAGGAAGAAGTTGAAAAACAAATAAGACAAATAGTTCCAAACGAAGCAGATATAACAAGTATTATTTTTGATTTTCACAGAAGTATTGTAGTTATTGAAGCAAAAAAACCAGGATTAGTAATTGGAAAGCAAGGCTCAATTCTTGAAGAAATAAGAAAGGCAACTTTATGGACTCCGCAAATTCAAAGGTCACCTGCAATAAAAAGTCAAATTACTGAAAATGTAAGGGAAGTGCTTTATGCAAACAATAATTATCGGAGAAAATTCCTTAATGAAATCGGTCAAAAAATCTACAAGGAGTGGAATCCTGAAAAATCAAATGAATGGATAAGGCTAACTTTTCTCGGAGGAGCAAGACAAGTTGGAAGAAGTTGCATTCTTTTGCAAACACCAAACTCCAAAGTTTTATTAGATTGCGGAATCGATGTGGCCTCTCAAGGAGATGACAAATTCCCGATATTTAATGTCCCTGAATTTGACATAGCTCAATTAGATGCAGTAATAATCAGCCACGCACATCTCGATCACGTAGGCCTATTACCTTATCTATACAAAATGGGTTACAAGGGCCCAGTTTACATGACAACACCTTCAAGAGATATTGCAGCATTACTATCTTTAGATTTTATTGGAGTAGCATACAAACAAGCAGCTCATCCCTTATTTGATTCTAAAGATATAAAAGAAATGGTAAAACACAGCATCTGCATAGGATACAACGAGGTAACAGACATCACTCCCGATGTGCGATTAACCTTCTATAATTCCGGTCATGCTTTAGGAAGTGCAATGGCGCACTTAAATATTGGAAACGGCTCACACAACCTACTTTACACTGGAGACTATAAATACGGAAAATCAAGATTACTCGACCCTGCTATTGCAAATTTCCCAAGAGTTGAAACAGTAATCACAGAATCAACTTATGGTTCAAAAAACGACATTCTCCCACCAAGGCAAAAATCAGAAGACGAATTAATTGAAACAGTAAAAAAAGTAATTGAAAGAAAAGGAAAAGTCTTAATTCCAGAACTTGGGTTAGGTAGGGCCCAAGAAACAATGTTAATTTTAGAGGATGCAATGAAATCAGGAAGATTACCAAATGTCCCAATCTATATAGATGGTATGATTTGGGATATTAACGCGATTCATACTGCTTATCCAGATTTCCTAAGTACAAAAGTAAGATCACAAATATTTCAAGATAAAAATCCTTTTGTTTCAGAAACATTCTCAAGAGTTGGCTCAGCTCAAGAAAGAAAAAAAGTCATAGAAGAAGGTCCGTGCGTTGTTCTAGCAACTTCAGGAATGTTAGTTGGCGGAGCTTCAGTTGAATACTTCAGAGAATTTGCAAGCAACAAAAACAACGCAATAGTCTTTGTATGTTATCAAGGTCAAGGTTCATTAGGAAGACAAGTTCAAGAAGGGATTAAAGAAACAAGAATGATTGTCGACGGCAAAGAGGAAATAGTTGAAGTCAATTTACAGGTAAGCACAATTGACGGCTTAACAGCTCACGCAGGACGAAACGAAATTCTCTCATTCTTTAATAACATGCGACCCAAACCAAAAAGGATAATAATTAACCATGGTGAAGTTTCCAAATCTCTTGACTTAGCTTCAGCACTTTACAAAATCAACAGAGTAGAAACAAATGTCCCAAGAGCATTAGAAA
>JAHJDK010000039.1 GCA_018812505.1 Nanobdellota archaeon
ATGATATATAAATAATTATTTCAATTCAAGAGTGGTGAAGATAGCTTTTTAAAAAGAGCTTCATTAACAAATCTATGAAAACAATATTTGTAGAAGCAAAATATGACAAGGAATTAATCATTCCAAAAATTGTTTTGAACAAACTTCCAAGCAAGATAATGCTTTTCTTGACTGCTCAGCTTATAAATCAAAAGAAACAATTGATCAAACAATTAAACAATGCAGGTAAAATTGTTGTTTTAAAAAAAACTCCTCACACAATCTATGAAGGGCAATTGATTGGCTGCAACACAGAAGTGATAAAAGGTGATTTTGAAGCTTTCTTCTACATTGGAGATGGAATGTTTCACCCTGAAGCATTAATTGTAAAAAACGACAAACCAGTTCACATATGGAATATGATATCTAAAGATTACAAGTTATTAACTCTGAAAGATGCCCAGAAACTTCGAAAAAGAATACAATCAGCCAAGATGAAGTTTCTGATCAGCAAAGAAATAGGTGTATTAGTGACGACAAAACCAGGTCAGAATAAGCTAGAACAATTCATGAAGCTAAAAAAGGATTATCCTGAAAAAAACTTCTACTTATTAGCAAACAACAACATTGAATTTGACAGTCTAGAAGACTTTCCATTCATAGAATGCTACGTCAACACTGTATGTGCAAGAATAGCATATGATGACTACGACAAGTTTCCAAAGATTGTGTTGAATGTTGAAGACTTAGCTTGAATAAATATTTTTTCTGTGACCTACATAAAGTACAAGAATTGCTATTTTTCTTTTTTGAATATCTGCAATTATTCTGTAATTTCCAACTCTTAATTTGTATGTTTTTTTATTTGTTAGTCTTTCAAAGAAATGAAAAGGGTTATTTTTTGAATCTTGTAGTTTTTTAAATATTCTTGAGCGAATGTTTTTTGGAAGTTTGTTCAGCTGTTCAATGGCAACTTTGTCAAAAATTAAATTATAAATCATAAACCAAGCCTCTTCTTTGCTTGCTCTTCAGTCAAGAAAATTCCTTGTTTGATTCTTGCTCGAGCTTTTTCAATTGCATCGAAGAGTTGTTTACTTACTTCTGGTTCAGTTCTGGATTTTTTTGCTATGAAAATAACTTTTTGGATTACTTCATCATAGCTTTCACTTTTGTATTCTCTGAACTGATCTAATTCGCTTTTTGTTTCTTGGTGTATTTTTACTGTTGTTGCAGTCATTTTTTATTGGTATACTGCGGTATACTTAAGTATATTTAAACTTTTCGATGTAAAATAATCTTCATGATAATGGTTAATAAGTTTTGCGCAGAAATTATCGGAAGAATTACGAATACTTCATTAAAATTAATTTTTAACAAAAATATGTTTACTTGCTAGCGTCAGCTTGTCTTTCAAGCTCTAACTTTTTAGAAATTGCGTTCGAGTTTTGGCTTAACTGGTAAGCAGCCATTATCTCATCTGCTAAGCACTGCTCTGCTTTTTTCTTGGAACTAAAAGTTTTCTGATAAGCACCCTGAGTCATCATTTTCAAAACAACGTCAATTCTCCTCTGAGGTGCGCATTCAACTGCTTTAGGATATCTAGCTCCGCCGTATTCTATAGCGACTATTTCTTCTCTTGGAGCAGCGTTTTCAAGCGCTTTAACAAATACTTCAATAGGATTTTTATTCAACTTTTTTTCAATGATTTCAAAAGCTTTCTCAACCAAACCATAAGTCGTTGTTGCTTTACCAGTGCATAATCCGCTGCTTATCTTGTGTTTTTTACTTTTATGACCTGGAATCATCATTCTATTAATCAGTCTTTCAACAATAAACGTTTTTGACTTATGAAACCTGTTGCCTGCATATCTTGCACCTGTCTTTGGTACAATCATAGGACTTAGATTGATGTATTTTTGCAAGCCAGGATCCTCTACTCTGATTGCAGAACAATCCCACCTGTTAAAAGCTTTAATATTACTCATGAGTGGATGGAATTATGGTCTATTTATAAAAGTTTTGATACACTGATTGACATAAAATAAGTTTTTTGATTATCTAAAAATTTATAAAACAGCTACGTTTTCTCAAGGCTAATGGTTAAGAAGAAAAATGAAGAATTAATGCCTGAAATTAACATTGGATTAGTAGGTCATGTTGATCATGGTAAAACAACCCTTACAGAGCAGTTATCAGGCAAGTGGACTGACACTCATTCTGAGGAAATTAAAAGAGGAATAACCATAAGACTTGGATATGCAGACACTGTTTTTGTCAAGACCAAGAAAGGAAAATACACTACACAGCAGAAAGCTGAAAAAAAAAAGAGACTTACACTGTTTTAAGAAAAGTTTCTTTAGTGGATGCACCTGGACATGAGAGTTTAATGGCGACTATGCTTTCTGGATCAAGGATTATGAATGGAGCTATTCTCATGATTGCTGCCAACGAGATTTGTCCGCAGCCACAGACAAGAGAACATCTTATGGGCTTGCAAATAGCAGGTATAAAAAATCTTATAATTGTGCAGAACAAGATAGATTTAGTGTCTGAAGAAAGAGCTTTAAGAAATTATAATCAAATAAAAGAATTTTTGAAAGGAACTGATTATGAGGATACACCAATAATACCTATTAGCGCACAGAAAGGTGTTAATGTTGAATTTTTAATTGAAGCTATTGAAAAAAATATACCTACTCCTAAGAAAACAGCAAGTAAGGAACCTATGATGTTTATAGCCAGAAGCTTTGATATAAACAAGCCAGGTTTTAAACCAGATGATTTAAAAGGAGGTGTGCTTGGTGGTGCAATGCTTCAAGGCAGTATTAAAGTTGGTGATGAAATAGAGATTAAACCAGGACGTGTTGTTGAAGAACAAAATAAAACAGTTGCCAGATCTATGTTTGCAAAAGTGGTTTCTTGTATGACAGGAAGTCAATCTGTAAAAGAGATTTTTCCAGGCGGATCTGTGGCAATAATGACTTCTCTTGACCCAAGTGTTGTTAGTTCTGATAAACTAGTTGGAAATATTGTTGGATTAAAGGATAAGCTTCCTCCTGTTTGGTATCATTTGTTTTTGGAGACAACTCTTCTTGAAAAAGTGATTGGAAGTGAACGTGAAGAAGATGTTGAACCTATAAAGATGAATGAAATATTGATGCTAAATGTTAACAGTGCCGCAACTGTCGGCTTTGTTGAAGAACTGGGTAAAAACCAGTTTAAGTGCCGTTTGAAAAAACCTATATGCGCAGAGATTGGTAGTCGAGCAACTATTAGCAGAAGAATTGGCACAAGATTCAGACTGATAGGTTATGGAACAATCAAAAATTAAAAATTTTTGGTGTATCAAAAAGCTTTGTTTTTTGAGAATAATAAAAGATAAATAATTTTTCTACTTTTAAGTGGTTTTTTTCCGTAAACTATAAATATGAGTCTAATCTTCGCTTTTCATAATGGGTTTTGGGGCGGCTATGATGGCTAGAAGTAAACAATTAAAACAAAGCTTAAATTTAGAAGGTATTGCGAAATCAAGGGATGTTCTTCTGCCTGCTGACATGGAATTCTTCTTCTCTTCAATGATACAAGCAGATACTGAATTAGTTCAAAATTCAAAATCTTATCTTTCCACAATATTAAATCCTAACATCAATATTGGTGAAAGTAAAATTCCTAAAGAGATTATGGATGAAGTTATAGCTTTGAATAAAGATTTAATGAACAATAGTGTTTTGATTGATTACTTATCATCTCCAGATACACCTGTCAAGAATGTTAATCCTGAAGCTGCAAAGCAACTGGTGTCAGAAGCGCAGGAGTTGTTGTGGGAGCTGAAAAAATGTTCTTTTAAAGAAAATATGTGTTTGGACTTCTTTACAAACGGTTCAACTTATAGACAAGAAATTTTGAAGAAAGCTTTAGATGGCAAACTAGAGGAATTTCCAAGCAATTTTTATGTTGAAATGTATTGGACAGTTGATACTCTAAGAAAGTTGAATTCAACAAAATTCTTTGAACATAAAGGGGAAAGAGTTCCTGGAAAATTGGTTAATAATAGTATTAATAAAATATTTGAAAATCAAGACTTATTCTTATATAACGGTGTTTTGGCTTATGTTTCTGCAAAGTTAAAAGAAGATTTTGGAATTACAAAACAAGCTTCTTTTTTAAAAAAGGATTATCTTAAAGACGAAACTGTAAATAATAAATTATTGAATGCTGTTAGCTTTTTAGCAAATCAGGTTATCAAGAATAAAGGAATTCCTATAGAAGAAGCATCTCTTGGCAATAAGGTTTCTATCAAAAAATTCAATGAATTTTTGGATGATGCTTTAAAACTTATTGAAAATTATCATCATGTCAAACCATGGAATATTTCTGCACGAAATAGTTATCTTGTACAAATGACTGGTATTAAATCGTTTACTATTTTTAAAAATGTACCTAATGTTTTTGAACATCAATAAGATGATGATTCTATATCAGTTGTTAAGTCTAATACTTTTATGAAAGCATACGCTTTCTGGTCAAGAGTCAATGAGGTTGTGTCAGGAAAGTCTGATAAAGAACTACATTTGACTAGAGTCTTGTTTGGAAAAGTTGATGAAAAAGGAGATTTTACTGAGAAGCACGTAGTTCGACATGGTTTTGAAATTGTTGAAGGCGAAAAACTTGACAAGGTAGTGCAATCAATGTTTAACTCACAACAAGTTATGCCTTATGGCTCTTACTTAAGATACTTATCTATAAGGCTGAATGCCGAGAATAAGAATATTAAGTCTAATTATCAAACTTTAAGGACAAATTTTCTTTCAAAAAGAAAAGTTACTTTAAAAAGATTAAATCAAATAAAAAGTCTTGAATCAAAAATAAAAGCAGAAGGTATAATGCCTGAATATATTGACGAAAAATCACTTGTTTATTTAGACGCACTAGTAAAAACCATAGAACTTGTAGAGAAAGTTATACTGAATAAGTTTGAGTTAAAATTCAAATCTGATGATGCCAGAACAAAATATTTTTCCTTAATAACTTCAACTGAGGAATCACATATAACAAATTATTTTTCACTGCAAGATAAGTGTTCAAAAAAGAATATTAAAAGACCTGTTCAGATGTCTTCAGGTTTTAAAAAAGTAAAAGAATTGTTGGATTACTTGAATTTAGACGCAAGTCATCGCAAGAAAAAAGATTTAAAACCACACCTGACAGATGAATACTTTGTTAATGTTGGTAATCATCGTTCTTCTAAGAAAAAATCTGTTGACGAAATTTCAGATAGGTTAAAACCTGATTATAGGATAAGAGATATCATCTCGTACATACAGAGCTATGTTGATATAAACGGTGGAGTTGTGCCTAAATCTAATGTTTCTTTTATGAATTTTTTATCTAAAGAAACCAATCTAAACTCAGGTACTATAAGAAAATATGTGAATGGAGATGCAGATTGTGACCTTGATCTGAGAATTTTTGAAGAATTCAAAGAGAACGTGGAACAAGGAAAAGTGCCTTTAAGTATAAGCTATTTTAGAAGAAAAAATGAGGTTGTTTCAGGCAGTGTCAATTGGGAAACCAAAGATGGTATTTTAGTTTATCTTCCAAGTATTCCAAAGGATTTAATTATAGATACAGAAGCTAAAAAATTATTTCATAAACAATTCGGATTGTGTGATATTACAACTGTATACTCCAAAGCTAATCGTTTAGATATTAAAGATGAACAAGGTACGGTTCATACTGTGGTAACGGATTATAAAAAAAGGTAATTTCAATAAACATTTTTCTAGAGAAAAATTATATAAATAAGCTAACAAAT
>JAHJDK010000040.1 GCA_018812505.1 Nanobdellota archaeon
AGACATTCCAAAATTCGATTTTCAAAGGAATTGCTGTGAATACCACAACCTTTAGGTTGCGGATAAGCAATTCCATCGAATTTTGTTATTTTAAATGTCTTTTACTATTTCGTAACATATTTAAAAGGACCATTCTTCTTAAAGTCGATGAAAAAAGAATTTGATAATAAAATTCAGACTGAAGAAGAGATTCAAGAAGAAATTAGAAGAGTAAAATTACCTCGTGACAAGTAAACAATAGGAATCCTTGAAAGAAGATTAGGAGGCAGCAGATGCTCAGTAAGATGTCTTGACGGTAAAACCAGAGTTTGCAGGATTCCAGGTCGCCTAAAAAGAAGATTATGGGTTAGAGAAGGAAACGTGGTATTAGTAGAGCCATGGGAGCTAGGAGGAGATGAAAAAGGAGACATCATATTCAAATACAAACCAACACAAGTTCAATGGCTAAAAAGTAAAGGATATCTAGATAAAATGGATGAATTCAACGAGTTCAGCTAATTGATTTTAATTCTTCCAAACAAAATAAACTAAACCAATAACCCCTATAGTGATGAAAGCATCTGCGAAATTGAAAACAGGCCAAAACTTAAAATCAATGAAGTCAACCACAAAACCTCTAACAACCCTGTCTATAAAATTTCCTACAACACCAGAGATTAATAGCAAATAGAAAAATCTGGCTTTAACAGGAATTTCATCATAGAAATAAATCAACACACCTATAGCTATTACAGACACCCAAATTAAAAAAATGTTGGAATCCTGAAAAAAACCCCAAACAGCGCCTGTATTCTTCACAAAGTTGAAAGCCAATAACTTCAAATCCAGTGAAGGTCTGAGTAAAAAAACAATCTGCTTAGAAATTTGGTCTAATAATAGTAAACATAAGAAAATAAGAACATTCCTTTGCTTGAACAAGTTACCAAACAGGATTTTTCTTTTCATCTTTCTGACCGGGCTCAACAATTTTTTCAATCCTTTGAACTCTCTGACTGATAGAATCAAGCTCTGCTTTAATAGTGTCAAGTTTTGAAGAAATCAACTCTAAATCTTTGTTCTGCTGAAAATCCTGAACATGAGTGTTAGCATTAAAACTCGACTTTTCCTGAAAACTAATAGGATTATCAACACTACCCTCATGTGAGTTAACAGATAAATCATCCTTTATAGGCTCCAAACCAAGTTGGTCAGCTAAATCAACATTTTGTTCTTCCTTAGGAAAATTATCCTCTAAACCGAGATCATCATTCTTGCTCCAAAACTTAATCTTATCCATGAAACTCATCTACTCAACCTCAAACTTGTTCTCAATCAAATCAGTGAAAACTTCCGGACTACCAGATAAAGTCTTGAAAACTGTGCTAGAAGGATAAACACTTAACTTCTTTTCCCTAAAAAGAGAAAGCAACTCAGAAACATCCCTAACATCAGTCAAAACCTCACTCAAAGCTAAAGAGAACAAAACACTCCTAGCATCAGATCCGAAAGAGTCAGAGAACTCCTGCTTAAAAACAACAGGGCCAAAACCTTGAGATTTATAAACAACATTTGCTAAGTAATCAAGAGGTACATCAGACCTTAAAGAATCTAAGACATCACCAACAGATACCTGCACACTAGTAAGATCAATAACTTCATCTTCAAAACCATCAAAAACAGAAGAGTCAAAAACCATTACCTTGTAAAAAGAATTGTATAAAGAATCAAAATCATCCTCAACATAACTAGAAGCATAACTCAAAAACTCATCTCCAGAAGAAAACTTAAAAGGAATATCAGATTCAAACTCATCCTCTTGACTCTTAAGATTACCGGCAGCTTTGATATCTTCATTACTGGCATTAATAAGTCTTTGCTCATAAATATCAGCAGCAGTACGTTTATAAACAGGCTTTAAAACAACACTCGCCAATAGAGAATCATCATCCTCCAACAAAAACAAACTCTGCGTGTTAGGAAACTCATCCCTAAAAACCATTGCATCACTAACCACTAAAGAACCAAAAATAACCACGAAAATAATCATCAACAAGAAAATACCAGTTAACAACTTAAAAAAAATCTTTCCAAAACGAAAAGCAACCACAATACAACCAACTGCAATAATAATAGCCAAAAAAGCAACTAAAGCCGGATTCATAATTTAAACACCTCAAAGTTAATTCTTAAACGGAAAGTATATAAATTTTTCTTTTAAGTCAATGAAAACTCTGTATTAGATCTAACACATAAAATAGTCCTTAAGTTACCAGTGTTGTCAATTATTAAAACATCATTAACAGTTCCAAAAACGTCAGGACTTCTAACAACAAACTCTTTATCAGAAGACCTACTTAAGCCTACAAAGGGAATATATGACCCTGCTAAATGTAAATTTCCTTGATTATCAAATAAAGCAATCTTTTTACCGACACTATCCTCTATAGCAAAACCATCAATATCTGTAGGAATAGTTTGTTGCTGAAATAAATCTCCTTTTAATAAAACTCCTCCAGACCCATCAATATAAGCTAAAACGTCTTCACCTTTCTGTATTCTAATACCTGGTGATTTAGGCTCAAAAGAACATTTCTCAAAACTAGTTTCAAACAAGACTTCTCCAGATAAATAATAGTATATAAATGTTACATTAAAGAAATCCTCTCTTATAATTTTTCTACCAAGGTCATCATAGTAATAATTGACATAATTGTTCAAATCATATCCTATATCATTCTTAGAATAAACAACTTTTGAAAGAAGTTTATTTGGATAATAAACGTATGATGTTGAATCAAAGTCAGTTGCAGTTGTTCCCTTCTCTAATTGTAAATCATCACACCAAGCAGATCCTTTGGTTGCATCCCATGTGAAGCAAGCAATTCTCAAACGAGTATTTGAACCAGAGTAAAAGGTAAATGATACTCTCTCCCAATCATGCGTTCCAGCAGAAATCTTTGCATAATAAGGACTTATTCCTGAATCAGTAAAGTCTGTTTTCCAAATACCAACACCTGTACCAGATCCATCAGTATTAAAATTCTTCACCCAGCCACTCAAAACATAATTAGTGTTTGTCTCAACATCCAAGTCTTGATAAATATAAGTATTAGAACCAACAAAATTCTCCATCCTCAAACTCTGAAATCCATCAAAAACATTCTCTAAATTATTATCAAGGACAAACTGGTTTCCTCCAACACCCCAATGGGTTGTTTGCCAATTCTTAGCCCTGACATCAGAAGACTGTTTCCAAGCACCTACACCAGATTCAAAACCAGGATTAGCCAACAAGTTTGTTTCACTAGCAGAAATAACATATCCGTCATCATAATTATAATATTTAAAATTTGATTCACTATTTAATGAAAGAAGCTTATTATTTCCTTCAGCATAATTATAGGTAGTAGTTTGAGATGACTCAGTTCTAGTCTCTCTATTTCCTCTTAAATCATAAGTGTAACTTATATCCCCACTAACAGGATCTAGCACCTTTTGATAATCCTCAACTCTAGTCAATCTATCTAAATCATCATACAAATAAGAGAATAACATTGGCGAACCAGCAGTTGTTCCTTGACGAACAACAGCAAGATTTCTAATATTATCATACTCATAAAACCTCTCAAACAAAGAAACACCACTTTGAGAATAGCGCTCAGATTTCATAATCTGAGTTCCAGAATAATATGAAAATACTCCTAAGACATCAATAGGATAATACATCTCAGAAGAAACTCTTCCTGTAGGATAATAAGAATAAGCTAACAATCTTTGATTATCATAATATATTGATTCTATAAAACCTAGACTATTAGTAAAATATTCTATTTCTTTATTATTTGGTAAAATTATTTTTTTAATCCGATTTAAAGTATCTAATTCATAAACCACAGAAGCAGTATTATCAAGAAATCCGGAAGGAAAAACCTCTTCTAATTGAACACCATCTATCTTAGCACTATTAGATCCGCCTCCTAAAACAACTTTAACATATACTGTACCTAAAGGAAATCTAGGAGTATTTAATGATTCTTGAGAATAAATTCTTTTAGAAAAACGTGTCCATTCAGTAGCTACAATATTAGTTATCATATTATACTCAGAAATCAAATCTTTATTTAAATTAAAAAAATTTAATTTTATCTTTTGGTCTGAACTATCTTTGAAAGTAGCACTAACAAAATAATTTTTTGATGAGTCAACAGGTATAAAGTCAGAAATAATGGTGGCACCATTTCCTCCTAAATTAATACAATTTAAATCATATTTGCAGTCAGCACTAACAACTGAAATTGAACCTGAAGAGTGCCAAGCCAACGGAAAAGAATTCTCCATAATTTCAAAAGAAGGGTTAGAAACAACATTAATAAATCTATTAATTCTAACATCTCTAGTTATAGAACCTCTATTATTATAAGAATAATATCTAATTCCTGAAGTATCATCTACTTTACAGACATTATCCCAAGTATTTGA
>JAHJDK010000041.1 GCA_018812505.1 Nanobdellota archaeon
GTGGCGTTCAGGGTGAATGTGACCGTGAAGTCCGGGCTCTGCTGGGCCCCGCCCGGGGTACCCGCAAAGGTTCCGTTGGCCTGGTTGTTGTAATTATCAAGAATCAAATATTGTTGCTGTAGTAAGTTTATCTGGTCAAATTTACTGACAAAAGACTCTTCCTCAATGCTCATAACAAATAATTCTATAATTCCTCTCATTGTCTGCCAATAATTACTTTCAGGATTAAAAGAATGTCTCGAATAAAGCTCATGTATGTTCTGAAGCATTTTAGCTTTAGGTTTTGTTTCTAAAAGCTTTTTATCTTTAAATATCTGTTTAACAGATTTCTCCAAGAATTCTAAGTTGTAGAAGTGGTCTGGCTTACAAATAATATTACACCATTCTGGAATAAAAGGGTCTACAATACTAAATGAAGTATCAACAGGAACACCTTGTTCTATTGAAAATTGGTTTTGCTGTAATCTGACTTGTCGGTCTTCATAGAATTCGTCTCTGTTAATAGCAGTTTTTATACTTGTAGGTTCATTATATCTCAACTTTTTTGATTCTAAATCAAGAGCTTTTGACACTAGAAAATTCTTGTACAACCCATTAGTAAGCTCTACAGCTTTTCTCATTAGGTCATAAATTTCTTTCTTCCAACTCTCAGGGTTTGATTTGGAAATCTCATTCACTATGAAAGCTAAACCATGTTCAAAATCCCTATCATAAAACTCATCATTACGTAAATAGAAAAGATTTGACCATTTTACGAATTCCTTAAGCAAAGGCTTATTCTGCTTCAATAAAGTCTTCATATGATTCTGCATAAACTTGGGAATACAACTATGTTTATTAATCTAACTACAAAACTAACTTAAAAAAATAAAATTAGAAACAAAATTAAAATTATTAATCTTCACTGATGTTATTGGTTGACTTGGTTCTGTAGATTTCTGCAAAGCTAGGCGTTACAACAACGTAATCATCACCAAAACCAGCTATGTCTCCTTCAATAGCATCACAAGTCTTTTTAAGCTTGTTTATTGCTCTTTTTAATTCAACCAAATCCTTGTCTTTCAAAGGTTTTATGTTTATTAGAGCAATAGTGTAACCTTCTCTTAAAGAATCAAGAATTTCTTTGATATCTGAGAAATCTTCCATTACAAAAGGTCTTACTATTATTTTGGAGGTTTTTTCCCTCTCTGCTTCAGTGTCAATCTCTACGTATTCTTCGCCGCCTTCGTCTTCCATATCAGCGCTATTTTTACCAGTAAATCTTTTTAACGAAAAAAGGCTTTTCATATTCTAGTCCCTCCTGAAGTGTGATGATAATAACTGTAATAAACAACTATATAAAGCTTTCGTTTATTTGTCCAGAAAAGCAGCCCCTATAACTCCTGAGCTATCACCTAAATGATTTTTAACTACTTTTGCGCTTTTTAAGAATGACTTTGGCAAATTTCTTTCAATATCTCTGTTTATCCTTGCATAAATTGGCAAATTACTAACACCTCCTCCTATAACTATTATTTCAGGATTCAGAGAAACAATTATATTTGAAATACCTATTCTTAAGAACTTATAAGTGTCTTCAACCACTTGCCTTGCTTTAAGCTCTTCTGAAGAAAAAATCTTTTCAGGGTCAGGATTGCGAATTGTTCCTCCTGTTAATAGATATCTATGAACTATTCCCGGTCCGGCACATAACTCTTCAAATTCCTCATTCGAATGAATTATCATCCTTCCAAATTCCCCTGCACTATTAGTTTTCCCCTTGTAAAGTTCCCTGTTAATTATTATTCCTCCTCCAATGCCCGTTCCAATGATTAAGCCAACCACATTTTTATATCCTCGAGCAGCGCCAATCTTTTGTTCTGCAAGTACAAAGCAGTTGGCATCATTTTCACACAGAACTTTTTTTCCTACAAGGTTTTCTAATTCTTCTACAAGGTTCACTCCTTCCAAACACTTAAGATTTGGAGATGAAACCATTAATCCATTATTAGCAATCACTCCTGCAATACTCAGTCCTACAAATAGGATTTCCTTCTGATCAAGTTTTTTAATCATTGAACAAATGTTTTTCAGCACAACATCTTTGCCTTTAGATGCATCTGTATGTTTTCTTATACTTCTGATTATTCTTCCATCTTCAGAAACTAATGCACATTCAATCTTTGTTCCGCCTACATCAACACCTAATCTCATAATGAATACCTGTACTGTAACTATAAAACATCGTATTGTGGTGCGCTCTTAGGAGTATTTACTTGTCTTACTGGTTGAGGCGTTGCTTGAAATCCTGGCTGAGAAACGTATATTATTAAAGCTGTGTAGCCGCCTGTTTCTGCCTCATACTCCACCCATTCAGTGAATTTCACATCAACAACTTGTTTTCCCAATATAAAACCATTTAACTGTTGTTCTAAAACAGTCTCAGAGGTCGCTGCAAATATCTTCACTTGCACCTGTCTTGTTGGCACACCATCTTCATACATTATCAAAGCGCTGTATCCACCTGTTTTGTTTGAGTAGTTAACCCATTCAGTAAGTTTTATGTCAACAATATTCCTGCCTTTTATGAAATTGTTAATTTGTTGCTCAAGTTCTTGTTCGCCAGTCGTGGCTATTATTCTTGTTTGCATATAGAATCACCTATTTAAAAGATAAGAAAGGTTATTTTTAAATGTTTTCAGAAAAATTGTCTATTTTTTGTAAACAGTACTTTGCTCGCAATTATAATTAAAAATATCCTGACTTGTATTTGGCAAGCTCAAGCGTTCTTGTGCTGAAATGTATAGTTGTTGCACATCACACAATCGATTTTTCATGCTGTCAATTAATTCTTGTGCTGAATCAATAATTTTTTCCCCAGACATACTACACAGGATTTTTTATTGGTTTATATTTCTTTGCACTTTCACTGGACATTCTTGCGTGAGGTATTTAAACTATTTTTTCAATCATAAAATTATGATTAGAGAGAGCTTTATTTTTTTGGACAAAATAAGACATCAATCTGAGAAAAACATTTGGAGTCAGGGAGTTCATGACTGGAATAGTTTTATGAGCAAGAAAAATCTGTTTGGCATATCGCCTGTAAGGAAGATGTTCTACAACCAGCAGATAATGGATGCTTCCAGAGCTTTGAAAAACTATGATTCTTCATTTTTTAAGGGTATGTCTGATACATGGAGATTATATGAATATTTTAAGGATGACGCAGTTTTCTTGGATATCGAAGCTATAAATGGTAACATTACAATCATAGGATTGTTTGACGGTGTAAACACAAAAACATTAGTCAAAGGTTTCAATCTTAATAAGGAATTGTTAAAAAAAGAGTTGTCAAAATACAAGCTAGTAATAACCTTTAACGGCGGTAGTTTTGATCTTCCTATAATTAAGAAGTATTTTAAGGATATTTTACCTGCAGTTCCTCACATCGATTTAAGGCATGTCTGTGCAGCTATTGGTTTAAAGGGCGGGTTGAAAATGATTGAGAAAGAGCTTGGTTTAAAAAGGGAGAACAAAATTGTTGATGCAATCTATGGTGGAGATCCTGCTTTATTATGGAGAAAATTCCTGGCTACTGGTGATAGAGATTTCATAGAATTGTTAGTTAATTACAATGAAGAAGACATTATCAATCTGAAACCTATCGCTGATTATTCTATAAATAGGTTGTGGGAAAAAATAAGACGTGAAACTTAATTACTTCTTCAAGTGTTCATTCATCTTCTTGACTAGCTTTTTTATCTCTTCTTCACTTTTGCCGTGAGCTGTCAATCCTTCTTCCAAGCTCTCAAAGTGTGAAGCTAGGCATCCAATGCAATGTATTCCTTCTGACAACAATATATCTACTGCTTCCGGATGTTTGTCAACGATTTCTCCAATACCCATTTCTTTTGTTATTATTGGTTTAGCACTCATTTTCTAAAGCAACTAACAATCTCTTTTTAAAGCTTTTGAACAAAAAGCGTAACCAATAAAAACTCCAACAATTATTGTTTTAAAATGGATAAGAGAATCAACCTAAAGATTTACGGAAGAGTCCAAGGAGTTGCTTTCAGATTCTTCACAGCAAGAAATGCCCGCAGATTAGAGCTTAAAGGTTATGTTATGAATATTCCTGATGGCTCTGTTGAATTAGTTGCAGATGGTGATGAGAAATCTCTTAAGGCATTAATATTTTATTGTGAGCAGGGACCTTTTTTTGCAAGAGTTGATAAAGTAGATGTTGAATGGCTTGAATCAAGAAATGATTTTTCTAATTTTAATATCAGGTTTTATTAAGTGTTTTTTGGATGATAATATTTCATCATCACATTTCCTTCTGACATGCAATATCCTATACTAAAAAGTTTGTTCTTGGCTGCTTTCTTTCCTGCATAGTAAAACTGTTTATTGAAATCAAAAGAGTGTATTATTTGTTTGGTAGTTTCGTCAGCCAATTTCTGTATCAGTTTATCCGCTTCATCAATCATTCTAACTTCAAAAGAAGGTCCTTTTGGAGACGGTCTTATTCCAAAAATGTATGATTTATAGTTAGATATTATCTTTAGTCCAAGGTGCATGTTGTCAAAAACTTCCAAGTCATACATTGCAACTACTTTCTTGACAGTTGTTTTTCTCCAACTATCACCTGCTTTTTCAGTTACATTTTTATCAACTTTTCCTTCCAGATGAATTATGTATTTTCCTTTATCATTTTCATCTTCGCGCTCTATGCTGAACAGGTTCCTATCATAGTACTCTTTTGGAACTGCTAATGTCTGGTTTTTGTTTCTCTCATTACATATTGGTCTGTTGTTCAATCCCAATATATTATCTATGCATGAGCCGCAATGTCTTTTGTTCGGGTCAAATTCTTGCCTTAAAACCTTATTAACATAAAAATTAACTAGATTGCTTAGTGCTGGCAAATCTTCATCAGATCTCTTTGTAACGCTTATCTTGCTAGTTAACAGATTTACATGTCTGAAATATATGTAAGGCAATATTTTTCTTTCATCAGTTGCTAGGGATTGCTGCAGTTCAAAAGGCATTTCTAGTTTTAAACCGTATAAGGGATACTTCTTCAAAATTCTGGAAAAACCATAAAGAATTAGTGTAACTATCTTGCTTTTTTCAAGTACATCATCAAAGTCATCCTCAAAGCCAGCTCTTGAATATTTATTATCATCTTTATTTTCATCATTCTCATTTTCAAATATTTCTGTCTTGAAATTCCAAAGCGATGGACTGTCAATGAATATTTTGTAATCGCCATTTCTGTTAGTTACTCTGATTTCAGGTATTTTAATCTTGAAGTATAAATCCTCGAACTTAAATTGTCTTTCCTTGTCAATCAAACCCATGATTGGCGGACCAAAGTCTAATATGAAATTGTAATAATTCTCGCCTGCTATCTTTAATTGTCTTCCGGCAACTCCAGGGTGATTCTTGAAAGCCCACATTATTGGCTTGCCTGCATAACTGTTTTTATCCACGCTTATACGCCATCTTGCCTGCAATGAGTTGCCAAACGCTTCTGCAGATGACGCTCTTAGATAAATATTCAGCTCTTCCCTGTTCATCTTGTTTATATCCTTCAAATCAGGCCCCGCCCTTCTGTCATTTTCGAACAAGTCTCCTACATTAAAAAGATTTTTTCTCTGATTTTTGAAGAATAATGTCTGGGCTGCAAATCCTGATGAGGGTATCTTGTTCATTCCTTGGAAGTGTTTCAAGTAGATTGAATACAAACATTTTGTCGCTATTATCAAATCTACTGATGATATCAGTTTTAATGCTTGCTGTGATTCTTCATCCTTAAACAAATCATCTATACTACGTTGCTTGCTCAATTATATCCCTCAACTGGTATTTTTTGTTTCTTTCCATTATAAACATCTTAATGTGAGGAGCTGCTTTTCTGAATAATTCGTGTTCCATGTCGTGATATGGAACCACCACTCCTTTGAAATTTTTCAAAACTTCAACATATTCCTCAAAGTTCATGTGGCCTTTGACGTGAACTTCATGAAGTTCGGTTATCGGCACATTTATGTTGCTGCCAAACAATCCTCTTTTATCTTTTTCTCTTTGGCATAGATAATCTGGCTTTGGTCCTTCATACATGTCAAAACTTTTTAGTATGTCTATCACTTGTTGTGCGTCATCTTCCATTCTTGATGTGTATGGTCCTGGGTGCATCCTAATATACCTGCCTCCTTTTGCATCAACATCATTCAGTAAATTCAGAAGACCAAACTTAGTTGAGAATACCGCAAACTGATCCTTATAGTCCTTTATATCTTTTATATCAACTCTGGTTTTTCCTCTCCAAAAGTTTTTATCTGGCGACCAATCAGGAAATTTCATGTACTTTCTTTCCCACATTCTAGTACCTATGTTTGCCAAATCTTCAAAGTCATCATCACTTTCTGTCAGTCCTTTTCCTCTAAGACCCATAGATACACCGAGATATTTACTGTCAAGACTTGGAAAGTTATAAATTCCTTTAAACGCTTCCAACAATTTTGCTTGGCTTGGAGGTATCACTAACATTTTTTCCCTAATTCTGCAGGCCAGGTAAGCTGACAGTATCCTGTCTAGTTCTCTTGGAGGGTAAGCGAGTACATTCAGGTTGTCTTCTATCAACAATTTAGCTACCACTTCAACCAGATCATCTTCTGTTCCATAATGTTCCATGTGCATTAATGATCCTTCAAGAAAAAAGACGTCTGCATCCATTGCTTCCTTAAAGAAGGCCTCTGTATCTCTTCTTCTTCTTCCTCTTAGACGGAGATCCCCACTTATAGCTATCTTCCCTTCAGAAGTTTCTATTATGTAACCTACAGCTCCTACCAATGAGTGATCTACCAGGTATGCTGTTACTTTCATATCTTTTATCTTAAAGGTTACTCCTGACTCAAAGGTTTTTATATTTCTTGGTATTCTTGCTTCTTCTCCTGATACAAATTTTTCCTTGCCGTATTTCTTTGGAGCTGTAAACATGTTTGTATATACATCTACAAACTGATTTCTTGTTGTTCCGCTCATCATCTGCCAGGAATAAAGCATTCTTTTGGTTAGAGGGTGCATCCATGTTTCCAGATCAGGTCTGATTAAATTTAATCCTGCTGCATGGTCGTAATGTCCATGAGTCAATAATAATGCATCTGTATCTAGAGGAACTAGCTTTTGTCCTGCTGCCAATAATAGGTCTTGCCTTAGAATACCTTCCAGAGTGTTGTATAATCCTAGTTTTTTCGCTACTGAAATTAGTCTGAATGGTGAGATTTGTTCTGGAAATGCGAAATACTTATTATATCTGTCAGGTGGCTGGCCATGGTCAACCATTAGTTTTACTCTGCGCTCTAAGTCGTTTATCAGAAGCTGAACTCCTCCTAATTCTCCTGATATAAGATCATCAACTCCCCCAGTAAACTCCAGCTCAACACTCATTCAATATTGTAATTTAGTTTAATATTTAAAAGTTTAGTATTTGTAACAACTAAAGAATGGAAACAAAAATTTTTCTTGCTAAGGAATACATTTATTAATAGAATAAAAAACTAATAAAAAAATGAGAAAATCACTAAAAATAATGATATATGCATTCACAGGATTTATAGTACTAGCAATACTGCACAATTTAGTATATGCAGTATTTGGATTTGAAGAACCGTTATTTTTCATACTCTCACTATTAAGCTTAATAATATTTGTAATATTTGCAATCTACAATCTAGCAATATTAGCAAAAAAAGCAGGTAAAAAAATAAGTAAAATATCAAAAAAATTATAAATAGAAACAAATACACAACAATTTACAGTAAAGAGGGAAAATTCGTGGAACAAGAAAATAACAACAATTCTAAAAACAACAACCATAAATATCAAACCATCGAACCAAAAAATTTCTTATTCGTGTCATATGATGCATTAATAGGAGATTTAGTATGGCTCATCAAGAAAGAAGGACACAATGTAAAGTATTACATAGAAGAACCTGAAAACAAGGAAATATGCAGTGGATTCGTAGATAAAGTAGATGACTGGGAGAAAGAACTTGACTGGGCAGACATAGTCATATTTGATGATGTCTTAGGAATGGGTGATATGGCAAATAAAGCAAGAGAAAAAGGAAAACTCGTTATTGGAGGAACACCATACACAGATATGTTAGAGGATGACAGATCATTCGGACAAGAAGAACTAAAAAAATTCGGAATATCAATAATTCCTTACAAGCATTTTAACTCATTCGAAGAAGCAATAGAATTCGTAAAGCAGAATCCTACAAGATATGTCATCAAACCATCAGGAGAAGCCCAAAACCTAAAAGGATTACTATTCATAGGAGAAGAAGACAACGGAGCAGACGTAATACAAGTGTTGTCAGACTACAACAAAGCATGGGCAAACAAGATACCTGCTTTTCAACTGCAAAAAAGAGTAGTAGGAGTAGAAATAGCTGTAGGAGCATTCTTTAACGGAAAAGAATTTGTATATCCAATAAACGTAAACTTTGAGCATAAAAAATTGTTTCCAGGAAACCTAGGACCATCAACCGGAGAGATGGGAACTGCAATGTTCTGGAGCGGACCAAACAAGATATTCAATCAAACACTAAAAAAATTAGAATTAAAACTAGCAGAAGAAAAATATGTAGGCTACATAGACGTAAACTGCATAGTGAATGGAAACGGAATCTATCCATTGGAATTTACCTCCAGATTTGGATATCCAACAATATTCATACAAAGTGAAGGAATACAGATGTTGATGTCACAGTTTCTGCTATCATTAGCAAAAGGGGAATTGAAATATTTCAAAACAAGACCAGGATTCCAGATAGGAGTAAGAATAGTCATGCCACCGTATCCATTCAATGATGACGAAACATTCAATGTAAAATCAAAAGATACAGTCATACATTTCAAGAAAAACATAGATGGAGTTCACATAGAAGATGTCAAAATAATGAATGATGAATGGGTTATAACTGGAAACTCAGGTGTTGTTTTAGTTGTTTGTGGACTAGGACAAACCATGAAACAAGCTCAAAGGCAAGTGTACTCCAGAATAAGCAACATAATGATACCTCACATGTATTATCGCACAGACATAGGCAACAGATGGTTCGAGGATAGTGATAAACTGCACAATTGGGGTTATCTAAGGGAACTTTGATGAAACTAAAATTTTTATTTATAAGTCTTGACAATCTAAGCGCTGATCTGGCATGGCAAGTGTCAAAAGAAGGACACGAAGTAAAATATCATGTGCAAAATAAGGGAGATAGAGATGTTGCTGACGGATTTGTAGAGAAAATAAACAGCTACAAAGAATATATTGATTGGGCTGATGTGATAGTCTTTGATGATGTTCTTGGACATGGAGGAACAGCTCAAGAACTCAGATCCAAAGGTAAATTAGTTCTTGGAGGAACATCATACACTGATATGTTGGAGGATGACAGATCATTCGGACAAGAAGAACTAAAAAGATTCGGAATAGAAATACTGCCATATAAAGATTTCAGATCATTTGATGAAGCAATAAAGTTTGTCAAAGACAACCCAAAAAGCTACGTGATAAAACCAACAGCTGAAACACCACCTTCAACAAAAGGATTACTGTTTATAGGAGAAGAAAAAGATGGCGCAGATGTAATACAAGTTTTAAATGATTATAAAGAATCATGGGCTGACAGCATACCTGCATTCCAACTCCAAGAAAAAGTAAATGGAATAGAAATAGCTGTAGGAGCATTCTTCAACGGAAAAGAATTCATGAATCCTATAAACATCAACTTTGAGCATAAAAAGTTGTTTCCAGGAAACCTAGGACCATCAACCGGAGAAATGGGAGCCTCAATGTTCTGGACAAAACCAAACAATCTATTCAACCAGACACTAAAAAAATTCGAGAAGAAACTGATGGATGAAAAATTTACTGGATATATAGATTTAAATTGTATAGCTAATGAAAGTGGAATATACCCTCTAGAATTCACAACAAGATTTGGATACCCAACTATATTCATACAAGCAGAAGGTATAACCGAACCAATAGGAGGATTTCTTTATAAGATTGCTTCAGGAGAGCAAAATGAATTTAAGACAAAACCAGGATTCCAGATAGGAGTAAGAATAGTTGTGCCACCATTCCCATTCAACGATGATGAGACATTCAAAGTCAAATCAAAAGGGTCAATGATATACTTAAAAGGTTCAACAGAAGGAATACATATTGAAGATGTGAAAATCATAAAAAATAAATGGGTTGTTGCAGGAACATCAGGTGTTGTCATGACAATATGTGGAACAGGCAACAGTATAAGAGAAGCTCAAGAACAAGCATATTCAAGAATAAAAACTGTAAATATTCCCAGGATGTACTACAGAACAGATATAGGGGACAGATGGTACTCTGACAGGGATAAATTGAATGATTGGGGCTACATATCTGATATTAACAGAATGAGATTTAAGGGGTTGAATGAAAACAACTTGAAAGAATATCAATTACTAATAGTAGAATCTGAAAATTTATACCCTGAAGCCCTAAGAACATCATTTGAAGATTTTAAAGATATATTATCAGCACCAAACTCTATAGGTTTAATAGCATTCATTGATGAGCATTACATAGGAAATTGTGTTGGATCAGAACCCTCAGATAGTGACTTGAAAGACTTAAATATAAAACTTTTTTCAAAGGATGATAAGATAATATATGTTTATAACTTAATAGTTACTGAGCAATTTCAAGGAAAAGGATATGGTCAAAGACTAATGGATGAGTTCATCAAGAAAGCCAAAGCTGCAGATTACAAATATGTATTAGGAAACTTTAGACAGAATGCATCATACAAGATTACAAAGAAATATAAAGTGGTGATTGAGAAACTGTTCAAAAACTGGGAAGACTCAGGAGAAGACTTTGTCTTCTGCGTTATGGAAATATAAGAATATATAAAAAAGTATGTGAAAACAATTTAAAAACTCCTTTTTAGTAGTTATTTTAGTTAGATTTATAAAAACCATGTTATTCCCAAGAAAAATGAGCTTCCCATGGGATAACAAAACAGACTTTACTGGTGAAACTATAAGAGATTTTACAAAGCTACAAAATTCTAATGTTGGCATAGTCAAGTCAAAAGAGTTAGAGTCTGTTGTTAGTGAGAAAGATGATGTGGAATATACTGCTGAAGTAAAAACTTCTGATAAGGACTACAGTTGGAAAAAAGAATATAGTCCTATGAGTCTGCAAAGAGCAAAAAGAACAGAAGAAAATTCAATGATGGAAGTAAAAATTATTGAACTAATAGAAGAAACTGAAGATATAACAGGAGTCATTCAAGATTTAGAAGGAACAAAAGCAATCTTTTACATATCAGATGAGAATATTAACTGCGAACTAACTAAAGCATATCGTAATATGAAAATAATTAAAGAAAATAATAACTCAATGACAGTTTATGGAAACTTTGAAGATGAAAAAATCTTTCTTATTGACTATGCAAAAATGATAATTAACGAAAAAGAAGAATATATAACATAAAAAAAATTATCTAGAACCTCTTCTCTTTTGATAAAAAGCTCCTCTGTTAGAACTGGACCTGTTTTTCTGAAAACCTCTTTTCCTGAAATTACCATCCCTTCTAGAAGCTGGAGAAACACTAATCTGAACTCTTTTTATCTGCGGAAGTTCCATCTCTCTAATATTAATACTAGGATAAGCTTTGAATATGGCCGCAAAATTTGGATGATCAACATCTGATAATAAATTCACGACACGACCTTCCTTGCCAGCTCTTGCAGTTCGTCCAATTCTATGAATGTATTCTTTGCTCTCCTTAGGAATATCATAATTGTATATGTGAGATACGTCCTTAATATCCAATCCTCTAGCAGCCACGTCCGTACAGACAAGTATGTTAATCCTTTTGGATTGGAATCTGCCCATGTTATTGCTTCTCTTAGCTTGCGAAAAACCACCGTGAATAGCAGTTGCATCAAGATTATTTTTTATAAGATTCTTAGCTAAAAAATCCACTTGTCTTCTGGTGTTGCAAAAAACAATGACTGAACCTGAA
This sequence comes from Nanobdellota archaeon, assembly GCA_018812505.1. Lineage (GTDB taxonomy): Archaea > Nanobdellota > Nanobdellia > Woesearchaeales. The sequence goes on from JAHJDK010000041.1 coordinate 12,080, forward strand.
TGCTCGCCATTCAACAAATGAACCAACAAAGAAAACTTAAGTTCTTTCTGAACATCATAATATTCTTGACTGAGTTTTAAAGGATCAACCTGTTGTCTAGTAAAAATACTTACAGGATTATTCATATACCTATTCTTAATCTTCTCAATGTCAGGAGACATCGTTGCCGAAAATAATAGTGTCTGTCTATTTCTAGGACATTGACTAACAATTTTATTAACATCATCTATAAAACCCATGTCAACCATTCTGTCAGCTTCATCCAGAACAACTATCTTCACTTTCGACAGATTAATAGTGCCTCTCTGCATATGATCCAATAATCTTCCAGGCGTAGCAACCACTACATCCGCAATTCGCAATAAAGAAACCTGCGGGTTAATAGATACTCCACCATATATAGCGGCAATCTTAAAGAATTTATGTTTTGAAAAACCCTTTAAAGCATCAGAAACCTGTTCTGCAAGTTCCCTAGTCGGTGTTAAAACTAACGCGCCAACACCCCTGCCTTTTTCCATGCTATGTATTATGCCGCATGCAAAAGCAAGAGTTTTACCACTACCAGTAGCAGACTGTCCTATAACGTCTTTTCCTTCCAGAATAGGAGGGATAGACTTTTCTTGAATGAATGTAGGCTCGACATAATTCTGTTCTTTTATAGAACGTAGTATAGCCTCATTAATTCCTAAATCTTCAAAAGAAACCATTTACAAAAATCCTAGAATGATTATTCTTTCTTGACGTTATTAGCTACTAGGCCTCTATCGCCTTCAGAACCGTCAAATTCAACTTCGTCTTCTTCTCTTAAAGCAACTTGATCAACTACTTGTGATAGGTGAACAAAATAGTCTTTTCCATCGTCACCAGTTATAAAACCGAAACGCTTATCCATGTTAAAAAATTTTACTTTTCCTTTCATTTTACTTTTACTCCTTGCAAAAAAATTGCAATAATTAATCATTAAGAAAAAAGGTCCCATTAATAAATGCTTCGGATTTTAAAAATTATTTCAACTTGTAGAAAATCAACTAAAAAAGCTTCTTTTCTCATACACATTATGTGGTTCTAAATCTATTGATGCTAAGTCTCTCAAAGACAAAGCTTGTCTTATGATTGTCGAGTAAAAAAGCTTGCCAGAAGCATCCATGCCAACAAGTACATCTCCTGAGCAAATACTACCTTTATTTAATCTTCTATTCCCACTAGTTAGGAATTCTATAGGTAAAAAATTTACTTGGTTAAAACAATTATTTGCAACATCATCTAAAAATTTACTGAATTTTTCATCAAAAATTTCATTAGAACCCATGCTTTTTCTGATAGATTCTGAAAACTCATTTTTATCTTTTGCCATCACAGAAAGTGCCAGATATTTTGAGAAATGTAATCCCATAGAAAAAGGAGAGTACAAATCTTTCTTTAAAGATGACATAACTTCTTCATATTGAGAATTACTAATCTTTAAATCCTCTTCATGCTCATTCATCTGTTCAGTGATGTAATCTAATGTGTCACATAAGTTAACAGCACCTACAGGTCTTATAAATGAAACATAACTTACATCAGATTTTCGGATTGACACTTCACGATTCTTATAAATAAATCCATCATCTCCTATTTGGTAAACAGAACCTGACCATGTCACATATAGGGTGTTGTTATTCTTGAGTTTGTCAGGTATACAACTTAACAGATAATTGCTCACTTCCTTTCTAGTTTCTCTGATGGAATGAGACTCTCCTATTTGTTTCATTAACTCATGTATTTTATCTAGATTAGGCATTTTTCAATTTGTAAAATTAAGTCAAATATTTAAAGTTTTTCATCTTAATCACTAAAAAGTAGTGTTTGCTTTTCAACCAAAAAACATTTAAGCTTAAAAAACAATGAATAATCATAAATAATTGGAGTTGATAAAAAATGTGCTTTAAAAAAATGGAACA
>JAHJDK010000042.1 GCA_018812505.1 Nanobdellota archaeon
ACTAAAATTTGATAAGGGTCTTACTGAAGTTAAGAAATATGATTCTAAACTTGTTTCTCAATACTTGAATAAGGCTGGGATTAAACAAAAAGTGAATGAAAATACCCTATTTAATTTAGGTGCTTCGAATCAGGATGGACTTTTGAATAATGCTGGATTTTTGTTTTTTACTAAAAACCCAAAACAGATTTTAATTAATGCTTATATTACTTGTGCTAGATACAAGGGTATTGAAAAAGTTAATGTAATTGATAGAAAAGATTTTGAAGAAGATTTAGTTTCACAAGTTGAGCAGGCTGTTGAATTTGTTAAAAGAAATACGAGACTCGAATACGAAATTAAGGGTTTGTACCGAAAAGAAATTCCAGAGTATCCTATTGAAGCTGTAAGGGAAGCAATATTAAATGCTGTCATGCACAGGGATTATTTTGAAACAGGAGCTAATGTCCAAGTAGATATTTTTGATAATAGGTTGGTTGTTACTAATATTGGAGCCTTGATTAAGCCATTAACTAAGGAGAGTTTAGGAGAACTGGCGATTAGGAGAAATCCTTTGATTGCAGATTTATTTCATAGGATTCATCTTGTTGAAAAAATGGGGACTGGAATAAATAGAATTAGAGAAGAATGTAAGAAACATGGCAATGTTGATTTTGAAATTGAGACTAATGGATTTTTTATTGCAAAATTTAAATTAAAGAAAATGATCGCCAATAGAGACCTAGAGAAGTGGGGTGAATCTGTGGGGAAAACTGTGGGGAAAACTGTGGGGAAAATTCTTGCTTTAATTAACGAAAATCCAAAAATAACACGAGAAGAGCTTTCTGCAAAAACAGGACTTACAATAAGGGGTATAGAATGGAATCTTGCTAAATTAAAAGAAAAAAAATTTTTGAAAAGAATAGGTCCTGCCAAAGGAGGATGTTGGAAGGTAAATTAAGAATTAAAAATAAATGATTTAAAATGGTGAAATTAAATAAAAAACAAAAGGAAGTTGAGGTATTTAAGTAAAAATGAATTACTCAAAATCAAGTAACATCACTCATAATTGGGTAACTTTGTTAGTTCCATTTTGTAATTCTTACTCAAGAGACTATTCTGCAACGGATATTTCTAGAATGACGGGAATTAAAAGAATAAAAGAAAGTTGTGAGAAAAATAAAAATGGTGTGGAGTTTAAATTAGCTGAAAAAGATTTTTTTGTAATAATTAAAAGTGAGAAAAGACAATCATTAATTGCAAATTATATTAAAAATTTTAAAAATGCAAAAAGAGAAGATTTAGTTAATAATTTGAAAATACCTTTAGGGACATTAAAGAGAGACTTAACAGAATTAATCTCCAAAAAGATAATTGTAAAAAAAGGATCAAAGAAAACAGGTTATTACTGTTTAAATAATCCTGCAAAAAAATGAACGTGAAATTTAAAATGGCTAAAATAAAAAAATATGAAATTGGAGTTTTGGTGTTGGTAGTTGTGCTTGCTTACTTGCTTAGTTTGTATTTGAAGCCTGCACAGAAGGTTATTCCTGAAGGTTTGGCAATACCAGAAGGTGCTAGTGATGACTTGATTATGGAGCAGGCTTACAAGCATACTAGTGAGGATGCTTGTTATTTGATTGATAATAAAACTGCTAGAGCTGAGTGCTTGGATATGGTTGAGACTCGTGTGTTTATGGATGAGAACAAGGAGGCAGTTGCTGAAGAGTTTGTTGGCGTTTCAAAAGCTGATAGGAAGTTGTTGAGTAAGGCAATGGTTACTGAGGATACTAGTTACTGTAATCAGATAGTTGATGAAAGTTTGAAAGAGAAGTGTTTTGAAGGGATAAAATGAGATTGTTGATTTTAATTATGACACTGTCTATAATATTATCTAGTTATGTATATGCAACTATGAATCAGGAATTATCTGCTTGCGGCGAGAACATAAGGTGTAAGTTCAGGGTTGCGTCAAAGTATGGAGATGCTGGTGCTTGTAATAGTTTGCCAGACAGCTTAAAGGATGATTGTGGTGAATACGTTGTCAAGACTGGTGGCTCTGAAAAAGCTAAGTACTCAGGATTCGTGCTTACAGGCATATTATTGGTTATAATGGTTTTTGTAACTTCAATAATTTACTTGTTTGTTCAGCATTATTACAGGGAATCATTTATCAAGAGTCATAAATCGTTATTGAATTATATTAATGGCTGCTTTGAAAAAGGAATGGATGAATTACAGATAAAATCAGAGCTTAAAAAAGTTGGTTGGGCTGAGAAGGTGATACAAAAAGCGATTATTAACAGCAAGTTTTTCAGGAAAGGTAACTTTCATGCTTGAGGTGAAAAGAGAAAATTATATATAGCAAACAGTTGTTAGGAAAAGAGAATAAGGGGTGTGATATTTGAACAAGAAGAGTTTAAGATTAGGATTAGTTGTTATAGTTATAATAATACTATTAATAGTTGTTTTGTTATCAATTGAAAAACCAGTTAAAGAATTGGCTGTAGAACCAGAAGAAGCGCCGATTGTATATGGGAGGAACTTGTCTAAAGTCAAGGATGATGTTGTTTATGGATTAGCTTTAGAAGAAGCCAATCAGTCTTATTGTTATTTTATTGAAGATCCTGATATGGCTTATAACTGCAAAGTAGATGTTCAACTTAAGACTATTGAGTTGGAGCATGAATTAGAACAAAAAGTTGAAGCTCGGAATGATAGATATGATGATTATTTGTCTAAAGCTTTATCATCAAGAGATCCATATTATTGTACAAAGATTTATGATAAGGAATATCAGGATTATTGTCTTGAGATGCTATCTCAAACATTAGTAGGTGATTAATGAATGTTTAGAAATAGACTTAATTTGTTATTTATGTCGTTGTATGTAGTTGTTTTTCTAACTCTTTTTAGTTCTCCTGTCTCATCTTTGAATGGGACTGCGTATATAATGTTAGCAGGCAGACCTATAGTTGAAATATCAGAAGATCAGGTGTTACATTTTTATATCACTGATGCTTTTAATTCTCCGATTACTGTTATTAATAGTACTAGTGATGTTGAGTATTTGACAGAATATTATCCTTTTGGAGAAGAGGCTTATCCTGTCATGGTTGAAGAAAAAGAGCAAACAAAGAAGTTTAAAGGCGTGACCTATGATGGTGATTCTAAGCTTTATGAGGGCAGTGCTTATGATTCAAATATTGGTCGTTATTTCACACCTAAGATAAATCGCCTCTTGAGTCCTACTTACAATTTGCAAAAATTGAATGTTTATACTTAT
>JAHJDK010000043.1 GCA_018812505.1 Nanobdellota archaeon
AATTGTTTAATTTTTTTACATTAATTTAAAGGTGATAATATGGAATCAGATGCAAAAATTGTTTTTTCAAGACATGGAGATAAGGATTTAATACATAAAGATATTAAAATTATTCCTGGTTCTAGGGAAGATAAGTTATTTGTGACAATAACTCCAGAGAGTGCAAAGGAACTAGAACAAAAAGGAAAAGAGATGTTTAGTGATGCATCTTATGGTAATGTACTACTTGTAACCTCTGACTTCTTGAGAGCACAACACTCTGCATGGTATTTCATAAATGGTGTAAGACAAAACATCTCTAATGAAGTTTGGTGTCCTAGTGAATTGTTAGGGGTTCCTAATCCTAGAACTGATTGGTCAAGAAAGGATATGTGGAATGCAGACCTTCCGGTTGAAGAAAGAATAATAAATCTTTTTGAAAATTTTTACTTTCCAGAACGTGATAAGGAATACTCTGCACAAATGGCTAATATGAGTAGCTGTTATGTTGGGTCAATCGTGAATTCACTGGAATTCTTGATGGCTCATAAAAACAAACATGAGGACATATTGGCTCATTTTACGCATTCACCAAACATAGACTTATTTATGGCACACATACTCGGTGGTTGTTTACATGTGAATGAAGAGCATAAAGTTGTTGAAGTTGATAGAACAAATTTTCCTGGAGTTGTTGAGTCTGGAGAGATGTTTACAGGTAATATATATGGATTAAAAACAGGAAATCCTGTTATGCAAATAACTATGAAAGGAGTTGAAAAGGAGATATGTTATAGAGATTTAAAAAAATTAGAATCTCAATTAGAGAAACACTCTGTAATGTATAAGTAATTTTTTTGAGTTGGACCAATGGAAAAAAACACTTTTGAATGGACTTGTACAGGCAATCGAGGTAGATCAGAGCCTTCCAGGCTTATATCTTTGGACAGACTTGAACATTATAAATTGTTAGATTTGATTAATGTTATTTCTAGTGGTACTCAAGTTGATGATATAAAGTCAGGAAGAGCGAGAACTGTTGAATACATGGATGATATAATTAATCGCGCTGTTAACAGAAATAAAGAACTTGGGATATATACTCCTGTTGAGTTGGACAGCTTAAAAATTGTCCAGAAAAACAACTCTATTAATCAGCTAAATTATTTTTTCCAGAAGGCGACAAAAGTTTTTTCTGCTGAAGAATATGGTCATAGGCAGGAAATGTTAAAATATTTTAATATAACAGGTGAGTTAAAGTCAGAACAAGAACAAACAATTGCCAGACCTGAGACTATAGCTTTATTTGTGATGGAACCACAACATTTAATCAAAGTCAATGAGATATACTCGGGTCATTCTTACAAGCCAGAAGTTATCAGAGATTTGAATGTTTCAAACACTTTTGGTTTAGGAAGAGATGCTTATAAAGCTATTTTTGAAAGATTAATGTATAAGGTTCCTGGAGCTGTGGATTCTGCTTTGATTCAGTTGCACATATGAAGCTTTATTTGATTTCGAAGAATTCTACTTTATCAGTTTTGGTGTCATAAATTGCAAAGCTGGCGTCTTTAGCAACGCCTGAAGCTTCTCCAGGGTTAACCATCAATGTTTTTCCTATTCTCTCTTCAGATTTTGTGTGGTTATGGCCAAAACATACTACATCGAAGTCTCCTGAGCGTGCAAGTGCTGTTGCAATCCTTGGAAAGTGTGTGACTCCAAATTTCTTTCCATCAAGTTCAAACTCTGCAAGGTCTCCGTATAAGTTCATATTTTCATAGTTTGCAGACACTCTAGTTGTCAAGAATCTGTCATCAGTGTTTCCGAAAACAAAGTGCACTGGCATTCCTAACTCTGCTAGTTTTTTAACTATAAATGGTGCGCATAGATCTCCGCAGTGAATTAATGTTTCAATATTTGAATTTTTAATCATGGCAAAGATTTTATCCATGTTCCAAATATTGTCATGTGTATCGCTTATGATTCCGACTTTCATAATATAATAATAATTGTTCTGATATTTATATTTTTCTTATAACTCCTTTGTTTGCATCAACTTCTACTAAATCGCCATCTTTAAAGACTTTTGTTGCGTTTTTTGTTCCTATGATGCAAGGAATATTCATCTCTCTGCTTATGATTGCCGCATGACAAGTTATTCCCCCTTCATCTGTGACTATTGCAGCTACTTTCTCAAGTGCTTCTGTAAAGTCAGGAGTGGTCATTGTTGCGATAATAATATCTCCTTTTCTGATGGTTCCTATATTGTATATATCCTTGATTATTTTTGCTCTTCCGACAACTTTTCCTTCTTGGGCGATAAAACCTTTAATAATAGTCAACTCTTTCTTCTTTACTCTTAGGAACTTCTTTGCTTTTTCTAGTTCAATTCCAGAATAAACTTTTAATTTATTTTTTGCATAGAATATGGTGTGTTTCATTCTTCTTTCATTGATAATCTCTTTTTGTTTAAACATGCTAAAAATATCTTTTATTGAACATTGAATTATTTCCTCATATTTCAAGCCGAATCTTTTTCCTAATTCTTCAATAAATGGTTTTATGTAGTAGTGTGTTTCTGATAATAATCTCATTCTATAATCACGGGTAAGTACGTGTTTTCTAGCGTCCTTGATGACTTCAAACAATTTTTTATCTATGTTTAGTTCTTTTATCGTTTTTTGAAACTCTTGTTCTCTGGATTCAACATCTTTTTCTAGTTTTTCTAATTCTTGAGAAGGATTTCTCAATTCTTTTATTCTTTCTTTTATTTCTTTTTCTGTGTATGGTTTAACTGAATATATGTATGTTTTAATCCATGAATATTTTTTTGCATGCGTTCTTATTTTTGATTTTGTTGGATTTGTTGCTATTTTTAGTAACTCTAATTTTTCCTCATCTCTGTATACTCCTGAGATGTTGATTAGTTTTCTGTAGTAATCTTTTAGATTTTTTCCTTTAGCTTTACTTCTCAGTTCTTTCCTGATTATATCTTCAAATATTGGTTCTATAAACCATGGCAGATATATGAAAGCCATTGCATAGTTGTACTTGCTCATGAACTTTAGAAAAATATTCCTTAGTTCTAAATTTGTCTTCTCTTTGATATTTTGGTTATTTATCTCTTTTGCTAATTTTTTTATCTTTTCATAGGATCCAATACAGTTATCAGCTAATCTTTTCATATAGTTATTATCTGCTCTAGCTTTTTTTCTTGTTCTCCATAACAACTCTTTGTACTCTTTCATATATATGAATGACTCTCCATCAATTCTTTTGTATTTTGTTATGTTAAAATCTATTTCAAGAGCTTTACCCAGAAGTTTTGTTATTCCGATTATCACACTATCTATAAATAGAAGAGGATGGCTTCCTCTACTGAATAGTTTTTTCCATTTCATTTTTTCTATTTTGACTTTTTTCAAAAGATGTGATTATTAGTACTTCACATTACTTTATAATCTATTGTGACTCTATCCGCAATTATACTTCCATTAATTGTATTCATAAACGCAATCATTAACTCATCTGTGTGTTTGTCTATTCCTCCCTCTAGATGTTTCACAGTAACTCCTTTTGCAATCTCACAATCATGTATTTTACTTGGTGTATGATCGTGTCCTGTGTACACAAATTTTGTTATACCTGGAAAGAACCTGCACAAGTCTTTGATGTATTCTTTTACTAAGTCTGTCATTGGTTCTTTTCTTTCTGAGTGATAGTTCACGTGTGAGGCTATTGCTATAGTCGCAAATTCTTGTTTATTGTTTGCTTGCATCATCGAATTAATGATTTCTGGAAGTTTATCTCCCCATGCAGAAATTTCTTTATCTTTTTTAGTATATGGTAATCCTATTAGCGGAACTTTATTTATTTGGATATAGAATGGCTCTGTGTGATATTCTATATTTTTTAAGTCAGACAAATATTTTAATTTTTCTAGTGGTGTTTGTATATCATGTTCTTTTATTTTTTTGATTTGTTGTAGTACCCATTCAACGCCTTCATTTCCCTTAATAATTATTGGACTGAAAGTATTACTTTCTTCTGTTAAATCTGAGAAAAGTTTAATATTATCTAGTAATTTAAGGGTGTGTGTCCAGTATGGTTTGAACTCATTGTATACTTCTGAAAAATTTTCTTTTATGTATTTCTCTGCTTTTTCTATAGGATTTTTTCCTGCAGCTATTGCATCTTCCATTACTGTTCTTATTGAAGATCTTTCACTCATTGTTTTTTGAGATGGTATGAAGTCCCCAACTATTACATCTCTAATCTCTTTATGGCTTTTTTCTGAAATTCTTTTTTTGAAATCAAAGTGTGTTTTGAGTACAGTATTAAAGCTACCAAGTATGTGGTGATCTGCACTTAAGCGTAGGTATTTTTGGTTTATCACATAAATCAACTCTTGTTTTCACTATAGAATGTCAACATTTAATATAAGTCTTTGTAGTATAACTATTAGACAACAATGAAAAAAAATATAAATCAAAACATCTTTCCATTTTAAAATGGACATACAAGTATTGAAAGAAATA
>JAHJDK010000044.1 GCA_018812505.1 Nanobdellota archaeon
ATAATAAAACTACTATTTAAATGCTTTCTCAAAACGCCCTTGATTACTTGTTCTTTAAGTATCGCTGACGCTCAGTAGATTAAACTCAGACCCCAAGTGCTTCGCACATATAGTCTCGACTTCGTCGAGAAATTTATTTTACAAAGGGCGTTTTGAGAAATAGATTGAAATTATTTTCCAAACAATCTCTTAAAAAAATCAATTATAATTCTAAGTGTACTTTTTTCTTCTTCTCCAATATTTTCATCTTTTTCAAGACCATCAAAATCATCATCTTTACAATCCTGTGGACAATTTTCTTTTGTCTCAATCCAGTCTTCACAAAAATTATTGCCGCATATTGCTTCTTTTTCAATTTTCACTGCCTTATCTCCTTTGCAGCCTCCGCAATCCTCACAGCAAGTATCTGTATTCTCTTGTGGTGATACGCATATACCATCACCGCAAACTGTCCCTATATCACCCTCATAATCTAAAGAGCAATCCTGCGGGCAATTTTCAGTTGTTTCTGTAGGAGAAATACATCTTCCATCACCACACATCCCTGAAGTTTCTTTTATTTGGGCCGGCTGGATTATTTCTTTACAACTAACTTTATCGTCAGTTAAACTTTTTCCTTCTCCAAAGAATTCTCTTGGCCCAGTGCCAGCAACAATATATTCGCCATTAAAATCGATTTTATTTATCCATGTGTTTGTTTGGTATTCCCATAATGGTTTATTGCTGTTTTTAGAAAATAAATAAACTTTTTTTGTTGTTCCGCCAGCTGCTAACAAAGTTCCATCTTGGTTTAATTTTACATCTCCAAAAAAGACAAAATATCCAAATTCACTGAATTTCCACAACGGATTATTGTCATTTTTCGAGAAAAGATAAACATGCCCTGTAGTTGTACCAATAGCAACATAGTTCCCATCACCAGAAATAGAAACAGCTCTTGCAGTACTGTCACTCTGGGAAGAAAAATCCCATAATTTATTTCCGTTATTATCAAATAAAAATAGAATTTCTTTTCCTTGTGAATGGTCCAGAGAATAAGCAATTAAATTTCCATCATCAGATATTGCTGATTTATGCACAGGGGAATCCTTAGCTAATTCTTCACTTCTAAACAATAAGTTTCCTTCTCCAGAAAATAAGTAAGCTCTTCTATCAGGGCAGCCAGTAGAGATTGCTACATATTTACCATCAGAAGTAACATCTGGCTGGTAAAAATCTCCTGTTTGGTCATATCCGGGATGTTCTGGTTTGTATTCTCCTAATTTATTTCCTTCCTTATCAAACAAAAGAATCTGCTGTCCTTTTCCTCCCTCTGCATTACCAGTCCCCATCGCAATTACATTAGCATCATCAGACATATCAACTCCAATTGCTGCAGATTCAATATCTCTTGCCCATAAAGGTTTATTGCTTTCTTTATTGAAAAAATAAAGAGTTCCATCTAGAGTTGCTGCAATATAATCTCCTTCAGCAGAAATTGCTACGCCAGCAGCAATTGTGGAAACAATAAAAGGGGGCAGTTCACAGGTTTTACAAAATTTCCATAAAGGTTCTTTGCTTTCTTTAGAAAATAAATAAATATAAAAATGTGTTACTGCAGCAATATAATTCCCATCTTTAGAAACAGCTACTCCCTCTACCCAGTCTATGCCAGTTGGATAATTCCAAATCTCATTTCCTTGTTTATCAAGTAAAATAATCTGATTGTTATCCAGTTTTTCAGAGAATAACAATGGTCCTAGATCTGGCGTATCTATTAGTGAAGTTCTCGCTCTACTCTTTCCATTACTTGCTTCATAATAATAAAAAAGCTGTTTACCAGAATCAGGAACAATATTGTAAGTATAAGTTACTCCGGTTTTATAATCTCCTTTAGTCTTTATCATATCATGCCATTCCCCATTTAAATTTATCCTAACATATTCTGGAGCTCTGCCCCCTTTGTCTTTATACATAACATTATAAGTAAAATTCATACAAAGGACTCCCCAAGGAGGATGAACATTTCCACTATATAGTTCAGGAGCGTCTTTCTTCTCTTCTGCAGTTAGTGGGGGTATAGTATCTGTTGAGAATTTGTCTTCTGCAAAAACAAAACTAGACAAACAGATTAAAATTAATAGTAAAATTATTTTTTTCATATTCATATTGCTGTCAGCCCAAATCTTCATTTATACTCTCGAGTGTATCAGATATATCTGATATATCTTCACTTATATCTACAACAGCTTCTTGCGCTTCTTCTTCAGATTCAACCTTCTCTGCACCTGTGCATCCAGTTATGAAAAGCAGAAGCAGGATAACAAAGCAGATGGCGATAGTTTTTTTAATCATTATGAAACACCTCCTGTATTTCCATAACAGTTATCCCTCATACGACTACCAGTTATTCTATCACACAAACTCCTATCATGAATGTTATAGTAACACCCGTCTCGCATACTGCCGGCGGTTATGCTTTCACATATGCTGGCGTCTTTAGTTTCTGCTGCAACACCAGAATAACAGCTATCCTTGGTAAACTCAGTAGTTATGCTTTCACATATGCTGGCGTCTTTAGCAACAGCAGCACGACATTTAGCTATGTTATTATCTCTAGTTATTTCTTCACAAGCACATTTAGTCATGTCATCATAACTAGTTATTTCTGTTCTTTCACTACAATAACACCTAGTCTCGTCATCATCTTTGGTTATTCTTTCACAAATACTACTATCTTGAGCTGCTATTGCAACCTTGTTATAACAATGTATTTCGCTAGCCCTAGCACTTGGACTTCTATCTTCGCTTTCACTGTCAAACAGCTGTTTACATATGTTAGCATCTTTAAGCGCTACTGCAACCCCCTCGTAACAGTTATCCCTCCTGCGTTTTTCAGTTATTTTTGCACACAAGCTATCGTCTTTTATTTTCAATGCAAGACTAAAGTAACAATTCTGCTTGTTATTGCTGTCCGTTATTTTTTCACATAAGCTGCCATCTTCAATTGTGTATGCAACAACCTGATAACAACGCTCTTTTTTATCGCTGTCAATCATTCCTTCACAATCCTCTTGGGCCCATTCTACTCTTGTTATCTTGGCTTCAAACATTTTAAGCACTTCACGCCCTTTACCTTCACAGTATTGGAAGAGATCTCTGCCTTCGAAACGAAATGTAGCGTAATCTTTTATCTTGCAGACCATACCAGCGCCCATAAAACTGACTTCTAGGATGCATGCTTCACCCTCTAAACCTTCAATCTTTGCAAAATTTTCATTAAGCCTAAGCACAGCAGGCTCACAAAGACTGAGCGCTTCTTCCAAACAGTCGTTATCATTACCACAGTCTGCATAACCTTCTTCTATTACGCCTGTGCTTCCTTCAATCTCTATCTCACCATCAAGAATTATGTAAAGCGCATCTTGCATAACAGTTTCTGAAATGTACTTTATGTCGTGCTTTATATCCCTTAAATCCTCTTCTGTTATATCTTCTGCTCTTTCCCTAAGCTTAACCTTAACCTCTTCTATCTTATCATTTGCGTTTGAAAACAACCCTAAAGCTTTTCTAAATCTCTCAGCTCTTGCTGTATCGTCCACTTCCTCATAATAGTTCACTATGCCTCTTAGATTTCTTATTAAGTTGTCAAACTGTATCTTCAAGCTTTCAAGCTTTAAAGCAATAGACAATAACTTTTTAGCTGGCGGTATTTCCTCTACTTCTTCATATGCTACATCTGGGTTGCCTCTCTTGACGCACTCAACAAGTCTGACACAGCCCTTGTCATCTCTCCTTATAGCAAGGTTGCCGCCTTCAACTTCGCAGTTTTCATGTGCCTCAAGCGGCACACCTCTTTCACATTCAACTTCAGGCTGAACACAAACCGTTATCGGGCATCCTTTTGAGTCAAAATTCTTCACAATCCTTCCGCCTTTTATTTCACACTCTTCTTTTATTTTCTTTACTGATTCAACATCCTCAACACATCTCTTAATTTCAGAAGGTTTTCCGCTACATTTTACATACCTGCAACTTCTTTCTTTCACAATGAAGGGTTCAATACCTATGCTGCGGCATTTTTCTTCCATTTCACGCAACATGTCTTCTGTTGGGCATTCTACTGCAGGCTCTAAAAAGCCAGGCTTAGAAGCATATTCACAGTCTATGAAAGGACATCCTTGCGGACCAAATCTTTTTACTGCAGTTC
>JAHJDK010000045.1 GCA_018812505.1 Nanobdellota archaeon
AAGCTTTTCGAATTTATTAAGGACAAAACTATCTTTAGCATTTTATGCGGCTTTTTCTTATTTTTTAATTCTAATTTAAGGTTTATATTGTTTGCTTAGAAAAAACCGGAAGATCTCCGAAAGAATAATTTCATATCTTTTAAACAAAAACTTTTCGTTTATTCTGCATTAGAATATTTTGCCAAACTTTTCATAACCAACTCTTTAGGGAAAATCTCATAGTCTTCATTTAATCCTAAACTATCTAATCCTTTGTAGAATGTTGTATAGAATTGTTTAAGATTCATATCAATCACATCTTTTAGAACTTTTCTGTATGTTTCTTCAGGAATCTCAGCTATAGAACCCTGTTCTGCAAGAGCAATCACTCTCATGAAATATTCTCCTTGAGTGTAAGGCGAAATACCTGTCCAAAAAGGAAGGCGTTCATTTGTTTCCGGATTAATACCATTATTCTTGAAAAACAATGCTTTGTGAGTCCACCAATTACTTGTTGTATCAAAAGGGTTATTCTGTGAGATATAATCTAAGAACTCCTTGACAGAGCTAGTGTTATTTTTTAGTTTTGGTAAAAAAGTGTTAGAATTATACTCTCTGAAAAATTCTCCAAAGCCTTCAATCCTGTTTCCGCGAAGTTGACCATATACGTACAAATCCAATGAAATTCTTGTTTTATCATAAGTTTTCACACCAGATTTTTCTGAGCATGCATCATGATCGAGATGATGTCTTAGCTCGTGTTCCATACTCTTATTAACAGGAAGGCCGTATAATGAAGTTCCGTTATTCTCACTATAAAAAAAATCCATCACACTCTTCATATTCATATCAAAAAATCCTTCTAATCTAGATGATTTCTCATTAAAATATCTTGCTTCAGTCAACACATCATTATTTGAATAGAACACTAAATCAATATTTATTCTTGAATCTATCCCCAGATAATTTGCTCTATTTTCTATGATTTCTTGAACTTTAGGTTTTAAATCCTCAGATAATTCTTCTGGAGTTGAGAATTTTTCAAAAAGATAAGGAAAAATTATTTTGGCTTGCTCAGCGAATTGCCAACTAAAAATACCATTAAGTCCTTCAATAGTGTCTTTTGGAACATTTATGTTGACTTTCATATAATAAAGATTTCACATCTACTTCATAAATCCTACAAAGTAAGGCGCTGATTCTGACTTTGCCGCAACAATCTTCTTTCTCATCTTCTAGCAGTTTATCTCGCCTTGCTATTTTAATATTCTGTCCATGAAATCTACTATCTGGTATGTCTGAGAATTATTAAAACACATTACGCATGATGTTCCAGCTTTTGAAATATCATTAATTCTTTGTGAATCAACTCCTAATCCACTAACCAAAGCTTGTAGTTCTTTAGCGCTCTTCTCACTTGAAAACTCTGCAGTTATTGTATAATAGTCAATAGTTCCAAAAGTAAGCTTCACACCAGATTTTTCATCAGTTGCAGCACACCAGTTAGCGTTTTTAGAATCACTAAATTTTGATTTGTGTGAATGAGTCATATCGAGATTATAAGCTTTAGCAATACAATTCCAAAAAACTGCTTGCGTATCAATTGCAGAACTCATGTCAACAAGGTATAATGCTTTAGTGTTATCATATAAACATATATTCATTTTACCAGTAATTTCATCGTTATCATCCTGAAAATTTAGCTTCAATGCTTTTTGAGTATTTAAAGGATACTGATCTTGAATAACTACAAATCTAAATTCACCACCTTGAACAACATATACTTTTTGGTTGCCTTCAAAACCTTTCTTAACATCAGAAATCATTAAACCTGTCTGATGTTGATCACCACTAATCAAAAAAGAATAATCAGTTATTTCATCATAATATTTTCCTATCTGAATAGCAATGTTTGCTTCTCCATCCAAAAGAATAGCTCCTGGCTTTTTCATTTTGCAAGGAAATATCTCCTTTTTTATGAAAGTCCCAACCTCTTCCAAAGAAATTTCTCCAGGTTGGGGATTATAACCCATGCTTAAAAGTGTTAATTCAAGTTTTGTATCCATTTATTCACCTTATTATTTTAATAATCTATCCATGTACTCAACCAGCTGGTTTATTTGACCACTTTCAAAACAAACTTTATAGTTAGCACCTTGATGCACAGGTAATACTTCACCTATATTTTTCTCATTCGTAATAATACCTTCAGTTAATTTACCAATTTCTTTTTTCAGACCATTAGGAACAATTGAATGTATTATGTAACTTTTTTCAGAATCTTTTTCAAGTTTTAATAAAATTCCTGTTGGTTCATGAGTTACTTCATGAGCAGTTTGATTATCTGAGAGAAATGTTTCCTCCACAGTCAAACAATATTTATCAATCAAAGCTCTCCAGAATAATGAAACTGCTCTTTCAGGACAATAAATTCTAGAGCTTATATTAATAGATTCTTTCTTATTAACAGTTAAGCGTACTGTTTCATCAGTTGATGGATTAATAACATCTATTTTTAAAACCGAATCAGAAAACTTTTCTAATGGAGTAATTATAATATCTTCTTTTACAGATATATAATTTGAATTACATTGATCGTCAGATAGTTGTAAATTCGGACTATAAACACCTATACCATTTTGATCTCTGACAATTGCTACAGCAGTATCTTTGACAGTACTATGACCCATACCATTATAGTTAGTAATTGCAGATGTGTTGCCATCAAATAATATCATAGAACCAGTTCTTTCTTCTGGCTTTGATTGAATTAATTCAAGCATTTTTTCTTCATCAATACTTGGTATATCAGGAATCCATCCTTGATCTAAAAGTCTTAATTCAAGATTTGTGTTTGACCTATATTCTTCTTCTTTTTTTTCAGACATTTGTATCACCTTTTCTTATAAAAATAACTCTTTTTTGCTTTGTTAACATCAACTAATATATAAATGTTTCGTTATTTTCTAACTTGATAGTAGTAACAACCAAATAATTTTAGATATTCTTTTAATTTATTTGATTAAATAATCCAACAAAAAACATAATAAATTTTAGTTTTTTAGAATTTGTAAACCACAATCATCTTCTGGTTGGATGTATATCTAGACTTTCATGTTCTTTTATTTCCGAGTTAATAATTACCTTTTGTATTTCAACAAAAAATATTACTGAAAATGCCACCACCAATACAGGAATCCATTGTTCAAACGTAAGAGCCACAGTACCAAATATTTTTCTAGCAGGTTCAAAGTATAATACAATCATAGTAACAATAACAGATGTTGCATAGCCAATGAATAGTGATTTATTGCTTAATGTATCTTTTGAAAATATAGTATTATTAAAGCTCTTCGCATTAAAAACATGAAACAATTCGAAAAAGATTAAAGTAACAAATGCCACTGTTTGAGCTGTTAAAACATCTGCTTGTTTAACTGATAACTCCCACATATATAATGCTATTGTTCCTAATACTATTATTGGCACAACTTGACTTATTTTCAACAAGATATAGCTGTTTAATATTCCTTCCTTTGGATTTCTTGGTTTTTGCCGCATAATAGTTTTATCTGGTTCTTCCAAACACAACCCTAATGCAGGTATATCACTAGTAACTAAATTAATAAAAAGTATCATGATAGGTGTTAGAGGTGGCAAAAATCCTACAATAGTTGCTATAAGTATTAATGAAACTTCTGAAAAATTTCCCGGTAAAAGATAATAAATAAATTTTTGTA
>JAHJDK010000046.1 GCA_018812505.1 Nanobdellota archaeon
GAAGATGATATTAAACTTTTGAATAAAGATGGCGAGAAAATGCTTGATGATGATTGCAGGAAAAGAATTATTTCAGATCAAAAGCTAATTGTAAAAAAATATTGGGAAAAGGTCTATAAATTATTGACTGCTGTTCAGGATGGTGTTTCTTCTAAAGAGTTAGGTGTTGCTTATGATAATTATTCATTAGTTTTAAGAAGAGTATATGCTCATTTCATAACTTCAACTGAGCATGTAACTTTTGCAATTGAATCTGAATTAAAATCTTTACTGAGAAAAAATTTTCCTAATAATCTGGATGAGGTTTATGCTGTTTTGACAACTCCTGTTGAGAAAGATTTGTTGATAAAGGAAAAAGAAGCTTGGCTTAATCTGTTGGATGATATATCTGATGAGAATATTTTGAATTATTACAAAAATTATTCTATTATTTTAGCTAACGTTTTTTCAAAGGAAGAAGTTCATGATATTGCTAATCAAAGAATAAAAACTCACACACCAGATAATATTAGAGAAGAATTAATTTGTTATGAGAAAAGAAAAACTGACTTAATCAAACGAAAAAAAGAGTTATTTAGTGATTTAGTTTCTGATAGAATAGGTGATTATTCGAATTTTATTTGTAAGCTTGCAAATCTTAGGTTGGAGTTAAAGCATTGTTGGAATGGAGAGTCTTTTCATTTATTGCCTTTTTTTGAAAAAATAGCTGCTCTTGAGAATTGTTCTGTTAGAGATGCTTATATGTTTTACACTAGAAAAGATATTAGTGTATTGCTGAATAAAAATGTTTCTTTATCTAAAAAAATTCTTGAAGCTAGGAATGAGTTTTGTTTGCTGAGATTTCACAAATCTAAAATAGACATTTATAACGGTGAAGACGCGATTGCTGCAAAAGAAAAATTTCTTAATCTTGATTTTACAGATGATGTTAAATCATTTAAGGGTTCTATAGCTAACAAAGGAAAGATTGTTGGTAGGGCGAGAGTTGTACTATTTGATAATCCTCAAAAGATATATGCTTTTGCGAAAACTTTGGAGAAAGATGACATTTTGGTTGCTGGAATGACTAATCCTACTATGATGGTTTTAATCAGTAAGGTTAAAGGTATAATTACTGATGAAGGAGGTGCGGCTTGTCATGCAGCGATAATTTCTAGAGAGTTTAATATTCCTTGTGTTGTTGGAACAAAGATTGCTACTCATGTTTTAAAAGATGGTGATATGATAGAGTTAAATGCTAATTCTGGTGTTATTACTAAGTTATAATTTCTAAAAAATCACTAAAACTTTATAAGTTGTTGACTACTTCCTGGTGAATAATGAATATTGATGATTTTGTTGAAGAAACAGAAAAAACGCAAAACACTATTTGCACATATGTTTGTAAAGCAGGAAACTGGTTAAAAAACTATCCTGCATTAATAAAAAATAAACGATATGAATCAACAGCATTTATAGCCTCATTTTTACCATTTTATATAGTTAACGAAACTACATATGGTAACTTAACTGATTGGATTTCCTTTAAATCCAGATTAGGAAATACTTTAGCACAATACCTCATTATTCCAGGAGCATTGGAAGGAAGAGAAAAGTTCAAACAGACATTTAGATTAACAAAAGAATCATCAAAATGGAAGCATGGACTTGCAGATCTTGGATATGGAATATTATTAGCAACAATTATCAGACCATTAATATATTACTTATCAGGAGAACGAAATTTAAATAACATATTCAAAGCATCATGGCCAATAATTCTAGGCACAGCAATCTTGGCACCAATAGCATTGTTTGTTGCAGACAACTTCAAATATTTATTAGGCAAAGGTGAGCCAGAAAACACTCCAATATGGTTGCAGCAAAAAAGCGAACAAACAAAAAAGAATATTGTGTATGGATTCTTAGCATTATCATTAACAGCATCTGCAATGATATATCAAGCAACCCCTGATAAGTTATGGGAATTCAATAACGAGAAAGATAAACAAGAAATAACTACTGTAAATAATCAAAATCAACAGCAAGAAATAATTTACAAATAAGGGATTCTGACAATAAATCTGGAGCCTTTACCTTCTTCAGATTCAACAATTATCTCTCCTCTGTGCATCTTGACAATATTTTTCACAATTGCCAAGCCAAGACCAGTTCCGCCTTTATCTTTGGTTAAATAATCTCCAATCCTGTAAAACTTATCAAACAACTTGTCAATTTTATCCTTAGGAATACCAACACCATCATCCTCTATGATAAATTCCCAATAATTTGTTTTTTTAGAAGCAAAAATTATAATCTTAGACTTAGCATAACTAACAGCGTTGCTAAAAAGATTAATAAACACTTGTTTAAACTTCTCAGAATCAATCTTAACTAAGAATTTTTTTAGGATTTTATTCTCAATAATTAAACCTTTTTGCTCAGCCAGATTATAGTACAAGTTATCATTAATCAATCTTCGCAAATTAACTTCATCAATTTTTACTGCAACTTTTTTTGACTCTAACCTGGAAAGATTCAAGATATCACTGATAAGCTTTGATAAACGATTGCTTTCATTCTCAACAATTTTAACAGCTTTTAACTGTTTATTATTAAGAACACCAAACTTTTTTTGTCTTAAAAGCGACAAGTAAAGCTTCATAGAAGTTATAGGAGTTCTCAATTCATGACTAACAGTGCTGACGAACTCATCCTTCATAATGCTTAACTCATGTTCGTGCACATACTTCTGTTTAGTTTCAGCCAATTCACGCTTTAATGTAGCTTTATCAACAAGCTTCAGAAAAGTTACTCTAGTAAACAACAAAATACTAATAAAAAGGAAAGGATGTGCAAAAACCACTAGGTTGTTATTTGAGCAATCAAAGAACACAAAATTTATAACATTAGTGATTGGAGTAATCATGTAAACCAAGAAAGCAATAATTATGTGAGGGCCATACCTACCAAACTTATTCATATTAGCTATAATATAGTATATAGGGCTGTAAAGCACCAAAATCTTTAACAACTCAAGCAGTAAAAATCCTAGATGATCCTGAAAGTTTGCAGCAGGAACCTTTATAACAGTAAAAAGCCAGAAAATCTCAATCACAAAAACAAAAATAAAAAGAACTACTACTTCAAAAGACATCTTTTTCTTCAACTTGTCAACTTTATCAGCAAAAACAGGGAATATAAATGAATTAGTCAGCAAGATAAGTGCAAATAATTCTAACAACTCATCAAGAACAGGTAAGAAAGGATTTAAAATTAATAATTGAACATCACCAAAAACAACTGCTGCAAAGAACAAACTCATAATAAATTTATCAACGACCAAAGCAGCAAAGCCAATGAACAAATACTTCAAATGCCTTTCTTTAGAACGGCCGTACTCACTAAGAATCATATATGAGACAACTGTGAAAAGAAATAATTCAACAAACTTCTTGAAAAGTTCACCACTATCAGTGGCCATAAACTTATTAATAGAGTGATAAACCAGTATTAAAAGCTCAAAAGCATCCATTTAAAATCACAAGTAAGGTTTCTTCACCCCTTTTTCAAAACCTTATGAACTGCTGAAATAAGATCTTCGGGCTCAAAAGGCTTAGTAATATATTCATTAGCGCCAGTATACTTGCCCATATCCTCATCAGCCTGCTCACTCTTAGCAGTAACCATCACAACCTTTGTGTTGGCAATGGTTTTTTCATCACGAATCTTCTGACAAAGCTCATAACCAGACATTTGCGGCAGCATAATATCAAGAACAATAACGTCAGGTCTCAATCTTTTAGCCATAGACAACCCCTCGTTACCATTATGTGCAACAAAAACCTTGAATTCATCCTGCAAAATCAACTTCTCAGCATTAGCAATGTACTCCTCATCCTCAATAATCAGAACCTTTTTCATTCTCAACAAAATAATAATTGAAGATTATATAAATGTTTTGGAATTAAAAATTTTCGAACTGAAAGAAGCACACATAAAGTAATTTTTTACAAAAATTATTTTTTCCAAAAAAAGTATGATACTTTTCTATGCAAAATCGCAAGGTTTATAAATGAACTGAGGTTTCTTTGCACTAAATTACCCACGAAAAAACGAGCTCAAAACAAAAATGATGGTTTTTCTTCACTAAAAAAAAACAATGTGGAGATAGACTTGGCTATATACTACTGCCCTGGTAGTGTAGTTCGGCACGTTGATAATCATATGGTTTCACGCGATAACTATCATGAAGCCCTGTCGAGTGACCTTTTTACAAAAAAGCTCAAGCAAAAAGAGGAGTTATAAACAACTCGGTCACAAAGAAAGGCTTCGACCCGGGTTCGAATCCCGGCCAGGGCGTAAAAAACTATGGGCCGGTAGCTCAGCCTGGCAATGGTTTCATCCATTCAAAGATGAAATGTTGGGTAACTAGAGCACTTGACTTTTAACTTAGGAAAGTTAACAAAAATCAAAATTTTTGGGAACTTTGCATAGCAAAGTCATCAAGGGGTCGCGAGTTCAAATCTCGTCCGGCCCAGTTTTATAATCAAATCAACCCAAAATGGCAACTAAAAAAGAACAAATAAAACATGTATTAATTCCTGAACATACAAAACTTGGTGATAAAGAAGTAAAGGAATTAATGGATAAATACAATGTAGATATAAAGGAACTGCCTAAGATTTTCATTAGCGACCCTGCAATTCAACATTTAAATGTTAAGGAACGAGATGTTATAAAAATTGTGCGAAAAAGTCCAACTGCTGGAACAACAATATTCTATAGAGGTGTAATTAATGATTAAATACTCTGACATCTTAATAAAGAAATACTTTGAAGAGAACTCAATAGTTAAATCTTCAATCGAATCATTCAACAGATTTGTCGATAAAGAATTACAAATTATAATTGATGAAAACAGAGAGATAGAACCAACTATTATACCTCCAAACGTTGAAGAATTCAAGATTAAACTTGATAAGATATGGGTTACAAAACCAGAAATAACAGAAGCAGACGGTTCAAAAAGATCTATATACCCTGTAGAGGCGAGATTAAGAAAAATTTCTTACTCAGCGCCTATATTTATGGAAGTAAGCTCACACATAAATGGTGTTCAAAGAGAGTCATTCACAACACAAATAGGAAATCTTCCAATAATGCTAAAATCAAAGTACTGTCATATATATGGTTTAAATGAAAAAGAACTAATAGAAAAAGGAGAAGATCCTGATGATGATGGTGGATACTTTATTATAAATGGAACTGAAAAAGCAATAGTTAACATAGAGGATTTAGCCTCAAACAAATTCATGGTTGAAAAACCATCAATAGGCGTTAGCGAATACGTTGGAAAAGTGTTTTCAGAAAAAGGATCATACAAAATACCGCATCAAATTGAGAAACTAAAAGATGGTATTTTCTATTTATCATTTACAAGAGTGAAAAGAGTTCCACTTATAGTGGTAATGAAAGCTTTAGGAATAACAAAAGATGAGAACATAATGAAATCAGTTGATCTCGGTGAGAACTCAGAGGTAATAATCAATTTATACGAATTCGTCGATATAAAAAATGAAGAAGAAGCAACTGATTATGTCGCGAAAAGGATAGGTATAACACAATCAAGAGAAATAAGACTCACAAGAATGATTGAAATATTGGATAAATACTTACTTCCACATTTAGGAATTGAAAAAGAAGATAGAGTTTCAAAAGCATTGAATCTGTGCAAGATGATGAAGAAATTTATACAAGTGGAAAATGGTGTGTTGTCAGTTGATGATAAAGATCACTATATGAATAAAAGGATTAAATTGCCAGGAGACTTGCTTGCAGACCTTTTCAGGATGAATCTTAAGGTATTAATAGGAGACTTTTTGTACAACTTCCAAAGAATTGTAAAGAGAGGAAAATTTCCAAGCATAAAAGTAATTATAAGAGAAAAACTGCTCACCCAAAGAATTTATAGTTCTATGGCGACAGGAAACTGGGTTGGCGGAAGAAAAGGTATATCACAAAGAATTGAAAGACTAAATTTTTTACAGACACAATCTCACTTGCAAAGGGTTGTAAGTCCACTATCATCAAGCCAAGAGAATTTCGAGGCAAGAGCACTTCACCCAACACATATTGGTAGGTTATGCCCAAGTGAAACCCCTGAAGGAACAAACATTGGGTTAAGGAAAAATTTTGCATTACTAGCAAGTGTTACACAAGTTGAGAATGAAAAAAAAGTGCTGACAACACTTGAAGGTATGGGGTTGGAGAAAGCAAAATGAGAATTATAACTAATTTTAAAGATCAACAGGTGATTTTTCAATGACTGACGTTTTTTTAGATAATAAATATGTAGGAACTGTAAAGAAACCTGAAGAGTTCGCTGATAGAATAATCTCAGAAAGGAGAATGGGAAAACTTCCGTTGACCTTAAATGTTCTTTATGACCTAGAGACTGATATTATTAAGCTAGAGTTATCAGGCGGAAGATGTATTAGACCGTTAATAGTTGTGAATGAAGGAAAATCATCCTTGACAGACAAGCATCTTGAACAGCTACAAAAAAATGAGATATCCTGGTCTGATTTGGTAAAACAAGGAGTTATAGATTATTTAGATGCAACAGAAGAAGAAAGTGCATTAGTGGCATTCAAGCAAGATGAATTAACAGCTGAACACACCCACTTAGAGATAAGCCCGTTAGATATTGTTGGATTGACAACTGCACAAGTACCTTTTGGAAATTATAATCATGGAGTTAGATTAAGTCAAGGATCAAAAAATCAAAAACAAGCAATAGGATTTTACATAGCTAACTTTTTCAACAGGATGGATATGGATGTTAACATCTTACACTACCCACAATTTCCAATCTGTCACACATTAATACATAACACATTAGGATATGACAAACATCCATCAGGACAAAACATTGTGGTTGCAGTAATGTCTTATCAAGGATACAACATGGAAGATGCAGTAGTGCTGAATAAAGGATCAGTTGATAGGGGCTTAGGAAGAAGCACTTATTACAGACCTATAATTTCAGAAGAATTAAGATATTCAGGCGGATTAATAGATGAAATATCAATTCCAGATAAAGAAGTGAAAGGATACAGATCAGAAAAAGACTACAGATTATTAGACGATGATGGAATAATACATTCTGAAGCTGAAGTCAAAGAAGGAGATGTAATCATAGGAAAAACAAGCCCTCCAAGATTCTTAAGTTCATTAGATGAATACAACCTAACTGCAAGTGCTAGAAGAGAATCCTCAATGGCACTTAAACATGGGGAAAAAGGGGTTGTTGACTTTGTCACAGTAACAGAGAATTCAGAGGGAAATAAATTAGTACAAGTAAGACTTAGAGATCAAAGAATTCCTGAAATAGGAGATAAGTTTACAAGCAGACATGGTCAAAAAGGAGTTGTCAGTATAATAGTTCCTGAAGAAGACATCCCATTCACAGTATCAGGTATAAAACCTGACTTAATATTTAGTCCTCATGGAATACCTTCCAGAATGACTATGGCGCATTTAATAGAATTAATTGCTGGAAAAACAGGTGCCTTGTCAGGAAGAAGAGTTAACGCAACATTGTTTGATTCTGAAAAAGAACAAGACATAAGACAAGAACTCTTAAGCAGGGGTTTCATGGAGAATGGAACAGAAACAATGTACAACGGAATCACAGGCGAACGATACAAAGCCAAGATATTTGTTGGAAACATGTACTATTTAAAACTAAAGCACATGGTAGCAAACAAAATACACTCCAGGGCTCGTGGACCAATACAATTGTTGACAAGACAACCAACTGAGGGAAGAGCAAACGAAGGAGGATTAAGACTTGGAGAAATGGAGAAAGACACATTCATAGCTCACGGAACAGCATTGCTGCTAAAAGAAAGATTTGATGCTGACAAGACAATTGTTCCAGTATGTGAACAATGCGGCATAATAGCTATATATGATGCTAGAAAAGAACAATCATTCTGCCCAATATGTGGTGAGAACACAGAGATATCTAATATAGAAATGAGTTATGCATTCAAATTAATGTTAGATGAAATTAAATCATTAACTGTATACCCAAAACTTAAATTGGAGGGAAAATATTGACACTAGACGAAAATCAACCAACATACAAGAAGATTAGCAATATAACATTTGGAATAATGAGTCCTAATTTTATTAAGGATATGGCTTCTGCAAAGATAGTCACTCCTGAACTCTACGACAAGGAAGGATATCCTGTCGACGGGGGCTTAATGGATGTAAGACTAGGAGTTATTGATCCTGGATTGAAATGTAAGACTTGTGGAAGTAAACTAAAAGAATGCATAGGACACTTCGGATATATTGAGCTTGCAAGACCTATTGTTCACATAAGTTTTATCAAAGAGATGCTTGACTTATTGAGATGTACCTGCAGATCTTGCGGAAGAATACTTATTCCTGACAAGAAAATGGATTTACATATAGATGAACTAAACATTATTGGTAAAGAGTTAGGATTATCAGAGAGAAGAAAAAAAGTGTCTGAAATAATTGCAGGAATGAAAACAATCACTAAATGCCCACACTGCAAAGAAAAACAATTCAAAGTAAGATTGGAGAAACCAAGCACATACATAGAAGATGATAAAAGGTTATCTCCTATAGAAATAAGAACTAGGCTTGAGAGAATACCTGATGATGACTTAGATGTTTTTGGTATGAATCATAAAGCAGTGAGACCTGAATGGATGATTTTAACAGTGTTACCAATACCTCCTGTAACCATGAGACCATCAATAACTCTTGAAAGTGGAGAAAGAAGCGAGGATGATCTAACACACAAACTTGGAGATATTATTAGAATAAACCAAAGGTTGTTTGAAAACATAAATGCAGGTGCACCAGAAATAATAATAGAAGATTTATGGGATTTGCTGCAATATCACGTAACAACATTCTTCAATAATGAAGTTGCACAACTACC
>JAHJDK010000047.1 GCA_018812505.1 Nanobdellota archaeon
ATTTTTTTGAGCGATTCACTTTCATTAACAACAAATTCATTTTTAGTGATACTTTTTTTATCAACCAACTTTGAAGTCTCAGCGTCTATAAATGAAGTCTCTTCTGAAGTTTCTTCAGTTAAATCAATGTATTGCGGATTATTTACTGTAATTGATTTTTCTGATTCAATAGTCTTGTATCCTTCACAAAAAGTTGTAAGAATGGCTTTCATCACTAAAACTTTTTCTTTGACAGATATTTTTGGAGTGTAGCTTTTTTTATTTAAGTTTGTGGTGTTCCTTTTACTTTTTATAATTTCACCAGATAAATCTTCTATCCAATACTCTATTTGAAAGTTCTCTGGTTTTCTATTAAGAACATGCTCAAATATTATAGCTTCTCCACTCTCATAAGTAGATTTTTCTGATTCAATGCTCATTAAAAAATTACAAACATCATAATCTTCCAAGATATTTATCGTTAAAGCTATTTCTATCTCATTATTTGCTAGAGTAAAGGTTATTATTATAATAAAGCATAAACTATAAAAGGCTGCTTTTTTTAGCATTATTAAACATTGATTATTTCCTTAATATAACTTAACTAGTTATTTTCGCAAATTTTTCAGTAATAATAAAATATTTCCGAGATGACTTTGTGCATTTACTATTCTTAAATAATAAGAAAACTTTTAATAGTAAAATAAAAATACATTAAATACTTTAAAGTGAGAACTTAATTGTAAAAAAAAGTGGTGAGAATGGGTATTTTAAAATTTCTTAAGAAAAAAGATCAAAAAGAAACTGTTGAACTAACACCTTCTAATCAAAATCCTGAAGAATTAAAAAAACAACTTCTAGGGAAAAAAGATGATGTTCCACCTATAGAAGATATACCATTACCACCTGCAGCAGATATGCCTTCTTCAACAAAAGGAAAAAAAGAAGAAATTAAAGATGAAACTCTAAACATAGAAGATCCTATAATTTCTCAAGAGGATTCTTTAGCAGAACCTGATAAAATTGAAAGAGTTCCAGAACCTAAAACAGAAGATGAATTAGAAATTTCAAAAACGCCAGATGAATTTGCACTTCCAGAATTTACAGACGAAGAATTAGGATTCGCAGATAATACTAAAGAAGTTGAAGAACCAAAAACCGAAGAAATAGAAATTGAAAAAGTTGAAGAACCTGAAGAGGAACCAGCTATAACTGAAATAAATACTAGTATAATATCAGATGATGTCAAAGTGGAACCATTAGTAAAAACAGAAGGTGAACAAAAAGGATCAGACTATTATCTAAATGTTGAATGTTGCAGCGAAATATTTACTAAAATAAAAAATAATCAAATGATAATTTCAGATGCTAAAAATATTATTCAAAAGCATGAATTTAGAAACAAAAACATTTTGCAAACATACAAAAATTTTCATGATAACATAGATTCAATACAAGAAAAATTAATGGAAATAGATAACTCTTTATTTGAGAGGTGAAGAAAATGGATAATCAAATTTTTGTTAAAATAGAAGAATACAATGAAGTACTTGACATAGTAAAAGTCATAAAAGAAAAAATAGTGAGAGCTCAAGAAACTATCAGTAAAATTTCAGAGTTAAAAGCTGAAGAAGATAAGGAACTTGAAATCTGGAGTAAAAATTTAGAAACCACAACCAGCAATGTTGCTGAAATTGAAAAAGCATTAGGTCAAAAGTAAAATGGTTGAAACTTTTTTCAGAAAAATAGAAGAACCAAATCAAGCAAGAAGAAAAGTGCTTGAATCATCAAAAAGTATAATTCAAAACTTAAAAAGTTACCAAAAGATTCTTCAAATAAGAGAGCAAAAAACTGAAAAAATAAGAGAATTAAAAATTGAACTAAAAGAAATTAATTTATTTCTAGACAAACTAAAAGATTCCTTCCCAACAGAATTAATTACGAAGTTTGAAGAGGAAGAATCAAAAAAGAAAGAAAAAGTAGTTGTAAGTGACAAGAAAAGCAAAAAAACAACTAAGAAAAGCAAAAAAGTTTCTCAAAAAGAAAGAGTTGTAGAACCATCTGAACTTACAAAACTTGAAAACAAACTTTCAGATATTGAAAACAGATCG
>JAHJDK010000001.1 GCA_018812505.1 Nanobdellota archaeon
TAACAAAATTCATGGGAGAAACACTGTTTGATGAAAATGTCGGCGGCAAAAATGGAAACATGCACTTAGCAATAGGAATGGCTTATAAAGATTCATACACAGGAGACCCATCAAAAATAACTAAAAAGCAATGGGAAAAAATGGGTTTTAATGATTCAGTAATACACACAGATATAGTTACAACCGAAAACAAAACAGTGACTGCTTACTTGCCAAACAAAAAAACAAAAGTGATTTACAAAGACGGAAAATTCACTGTGTAGAAACTATTTTTTTCTCTCAATAATATTAACAACTCCTATGTTAGCATCCACTTCAATCAAATCATCATCCTTTAACAATTTAGTAGCATTCCTTGTTCCAACAATACAAGGCTTCTTCATCTCCCGAGCAATAATAGCAACGTGACAAGTAAAACCCCCTTCATCAGTCACAAAAGCAGCAGCATTCTCCATAGCAACTATAAAATTAGGAGCAGTCATTGGTGAAACCAAGATATCCCCAACACAAACTTTTTTCAAATCAGATTCATGACACACAATCTTTGCCCTGCCAACAACCTTGCCCTTAAAAACTGTTTTTCCAATAATTTCAGAACTAGTACTAAAATGGTCACAAAATTTAGTGCGTAAATATTCTATCTCAACAGAATCAAAAGAATATATGAGTTCATGAGGCTTAATATTAAGAACCAAAAAGTTATCCGTTCGTTTTTTAATATCAGATTTAGAAACAAGAATATTATCTTCAAGCTCTTTAATCCTTAAGTGCAATAGCTCCTTGTAAGACAAACCTCTTAAGTTAGCGATAGCATCCAATAAAGGTTTTATATTAAAGAATATTTTTGCCAAATAATCAGTTCTATAAGTTCTGAAATAAACAAGTTCCTGAGCAATTTCAACAAGAGACATCATAGAATTATCCAATTTTAGTTCTTTACAAAGACTTCTTAACTTTTTTCGATGAAAAGAATTATTATTTTTAAACTCAAGAATCTTTTCTTCAGCATCATCCATAACAGACAACGCTCTTTCAAATATATTTCTTTCACTCCAAGGATTTGAATAACCGCCTCGACTATTTATCCAGCCAAACTCTTTTGTGTGAGAAACTATTTTCTTTAGCAAATCATCTGGTAACTCTTCAAGCTTAGTGATTGAGTTTTTTCCCAACAACAAAGCAATTTCTAATAGTCCTAATCTTTCCAAACTAACAAAGTTATATTTCTTTGGAAAGGACAAAATGCTTAAATCCTCGTCAGCAGAATCTTTGTTTTTAAGATGTTTTTTTAGTTTTTTTTCAATAAGCAATTGCAGACTATGACTAGCCAACGCAAGAGAAAATAAAAGATACTTCTTGGAAAAATCCTTGAAAATCAATAACAACTCAGACAATGATTTATTCCTGTAATTATTTTTACCTATTTCTTCAGACAATAAAAGAAGATCATCACCAATCTTGTAAATGTTTGAGAATATTTTATTAAAAAAATCATTATCATGCTCATACTTGAAAAAAACTGCTTCTCCCAACAAAAAATATTCATCCCCGTAATAAAAAGTTCCATTGATATATCCGGTTCTGTAGAAAGAGTCCACAAAATACATTTTCTTAAAATTCTCATACAAAGAATAATTAATAGTAAAATAATCAACGAGCAAAGGAACATACTTTCTTGAAACAATTGGCTTAAGCTTTCCATACTTTGATAAAAAGTCTTTTGAATTCATCACTAGAAGAATTATCTTATAATAAACTTAAAAATGTTTCTAAAACAAGTCATCATTATAAAAATAGAATAGCGGGGGGAAGATTTGAACTTCCGACCTCCGGGTTATGAGCCCGACGGGCACTCCTGGCTGCCCTACCCCGCTGTAACTGAAAGAAACAAATGACTCTTTATAAAATTAACGACAAAATGGTATTGTCATCTTTGCGAATGATGTGTTTTTTTGGCTTTTAATTGTATTAAATCTAAAAGCTTATTTTGATTAAGGGAGAGAAATATTTCTGCTACTTCTGCAGGTGTTTTCCTTTGAGGCTTTGATGTGGGTTTACAAAGTTTTTAACAACATGTCTTAAGTCTAAAA
>JAHJDK010000048.1 GCA_018812505.1 Nanobdellota archaeon
GTTAACCTGTCAACAACACTCATAGAACTAGCAGTTAAATCATTAGTCACGAACAAATCATCACCCATAACATCCAGATTCCTGAAACCAACATCACCCAAAAAATTAAGATACCTAGGCCTAAACTTGTTAACCATAGGACCCTCTTCCAACTGCAAATTATCAAAGTAAGTATTGCCTGTTGTTGACAAAGTAAGACTACAAGTAACTTTTGAACTTGTAGCACTGTTAAACCTACCTTTAAATCTATTAGGAGTGTTAGTTGCAACAACAGATATATAACCACATTTAGGATCAGCAGCAAGAGTGAATACACCACCATCAAGATCATTATCAATTAAGTTATAATTGCAACAAATAGCAACCTTAGCAGTTCCTGAACCTTGCACATTAGCAGATAACACATGCAGCTTACCACCAGATAAAGTCAATCCTGCTTGAGAAGGAGTGTCACCAGGAGTAAGATAAAGAGCATTTCCATAAACACCACCAACAGTTCTAAGTTCTGCGCCATTCAAAGCCCAATCTCTAGTCACAGGATTGAATTCAAAACCAGGATTTTTAACCAAGTTCTCAACACCAATCTCCTCATAAGAAACCCACTGAGACCTACAAACACTAGGATCAGTGCCTCCAAGACAAATTTTAGTATCAACATTCACATCACCAGCAACATCCAAATCAGCATTAACATCAATAGGAAGACCATCATTAGATAAGCTTTCAACCTTATGAAGAACAGTGGAACCACTAACAACCAAATCTTTTGGTTCAGCAAGAGAACCAATCTCTAAATTATCACCAACAACAACCTTAGAAGTATCAGGGTTACCAAGAATTGAACCAGTAACCTGCAAATCATCATCAACCACAACAGCGCCACCAACAACAGAACTAGAAATCTTTGCATTAGCAGTACTAAGTATTAAACCATCAGCAGTTAAAACACCATTAATAGTAGTAGCAGGTAATATCACACTATCTGCTCTCAAAACCACCTCATCATTATTACCAACTTTTAACTCTTCATAAACCCAAACAAAACCATAAGACATAAAATCATGCTTAACACTAGCATAATCAAAAGCTACAAGGTCACCATAACTATAAATATCCTTACAATTACGAGTGTTAATAGCATAACAGTTATGACCAAAATTAGTCTCTTCAAAAAAATCAAGAACAGTAACAGTAAAAGTCTCATAGATTGAAGGATTACTAACCAGACTTACCCTAACAGTATAAGTACCCTCCTTATAAACCATGAAATCAACTTGACAACCTCCTCGGTTTGAAAAAGCAGACTCAAAAATTATATCAGAACTATCATCAGGATAACCATCACCATCTATACTCCACTTAAGAGCAGTTGCAACAGTACCAATTGGGGATGTTAATTTAATAGTTTCTCCTTCTAAAATAGGACCATAAGGACCCCCACCTGGACAAGGAGTTTGCGCATTTACAACCCTAAGCGTTAACACCAACATTAAAACAATCAGCAACAATATTTTTCTCATTTTATTTTCACCCATTTATTTTTACGATAATCTAGCATAACAAAACTGTCTCTCAACAGGATTACTAATCTGATCACAAATAGCAGTATCACCAAGCTCAACAGCTTCAGCAATAGTATCCTTAAAAACCTGCTGTTCAGTCTTAGTTTGATTAGTCACAGGATCAAAAACAATCTTTGGCTCTTCAGCCTTCTTAGCACCAGTCAATATTAAACACCTATCTTTTTGGACAACACTCAAGTTTTCACAAAGCGAAGAATCATTGTTAGCAATAGCTTGTTCAATCACAGACATATAAGTCGGAGGCGTAGCAGGGTTATTATCGCCTAACTCTCCAAGAATAGACTTTTGACAAAGATTCTTCTTAACAGGGTTGAATTGGTCGCACGCAGATATATCACCACTAGCAATAGCCTCACTAAGCAAAACATAAGAAGATTTAGGCTCCTCAACAACTGGTTGTTTATCACCCAACTTATTAACAAATAAACCAATAAGACCAATAATTATTATAACTCCTAGAACAATAGCTCCTATCTCCTCAAATCTTTTTCTCTTCACCTTAGAAGCCGCCTCATGAACATCCTCTTTTTTATGACCAACGCTGAGCAGTTTATCAGTAGCCTGTTCAAAACTTCCACCTTTATGTACAAAGTTCTCTATGAATTCTACAAGCTTCTGATCGACCATCCAACCCTTTACCCTCTTTTCTAAAAAAACAGACACACAACTATATATAGTTTTCGATTTAAAAAAACCATTATTAATCAAAGACAAAAATAAATTATAGTAATTAATGGTCTTTGGAATTTAGTGTGCTTAAAAAGATATAATTTAGTTATGTCGCACACTAAATTAAGAGAAGATTTTTATAATAACAAACATTCAAACAACAACATGAAAAAGCTTTTAGAAAAAATTAAAGCAAAACTAAAACCTGAAAAAGAAGTAATAAAAGAAATAGATACCACTATAAAAAAAGTTAACAACCTGTTAAAGAAAGAAAACATAAAAGCAGAATGCGTAAAAGGCGGAAGCACAGCCAAAGGAACATTTCTAAGAAATGACTATGACGCAGACCTATTTGTAAGGTTTGAAAAAGGAAGCAAAAACATATCAGATGTGCTGGAAAAAACACTAAAAAAAGAATTCAAAATAGAGAGAGTGCATGGCAGCAGAGACTATTTCCAGATGAAAAACAAACTACTATACGAAATAGTTCCTGTGATAAAAATTGTAAGTTATAAAGAAGCAGAAAACGTCACAGATATGAGCCCACTACACGTAGACTATATAAATAAAAAACTAAAAAAAGGACAAACAGACGAGATAAGACTAGCAAAAAAATTCTGCAAATCAGCAAAAGTCTACGGCGCAGAAAGCTACATAAAAGGATTCTCAGGACACATACTAGACCTACTAATAATAAACTACGGAAGCTTTGAAAAACTAATAAAAACAGCAGTCAACTGGAAACCAAAAGTCATAATTGACATTGAAAAACACTTGAAAAACCCAATTAAAGAACTAGACAGCTCAAAAACACACTCGCCACTAATAATCGTAGACCCAGTACAACCAAACAGGAATGCAGCAGCAGCATTAAACAAAGAACAATTCGACCTATTCATAGAAAGATGCAAACAATTCCTAATGAAACCAAGCGAAGAATTCTTCAAAATAAAAAAATTAGACAAAGAAAAAATCAAAAGAAAAGTTTTGTCAGGAGAAGAACTACTCTTCTTTGAAGCAGAACCACTAAAAGGAAAAAAAGATGTCACCGGATCAAAACTATTAAAAGCATACAAACACATAGAAAAAGAACTGCAAAAAAACGATTTTGAAATCAAAAAAACAGAGTGGGAATTCCAAGAAAAAAACAGATTCTACTTCATACTAAAAAAAGAAAAACTAAGCGAGAAAAAAACACTGACAGGACCACCAACTGAGATGAAAGAAGCAGTAAAAGAATTCCAGAAAAAACACAAGAAAACATTCGTAGAAAAAGAAAGAATATATGCTGAAGAAAAAAGAGAATATAGACTCGCAAAGGATTTAATCAGAGATTTAATGAAAGATGAGTATGTGAAAGAAAGAGTGGTAAAAATCAAATTATTCTAAAAAAAGAAAATAAATTATGGCAGTAGTCGAACTTCTGTCATCTCTCCCCACTGATCCCACTCCCAATATTTTAAGTAGTAATCCGATATTAAGATCTTACCAAACTTACCAACAATCTGTATATTTCTA
>JAHJDK010000002.1 GCA_018812505.1 Nanobdellota archaeon
ATAAAACAGAGTACATCAACAATGAGCTACGAGAACCAATTATTGACTCTTTTAGTAAATTATGGACTTTACTGGCAATAATTATGTTTTTAGAAGATATGAAAAAATACATTTCTCCAGACATTATAAAAAGCTCTTTAGCAAGAAGCTTTGTAGATATTCTTAAAGATGTAGAATTATCTATAGATATGTTATTTGAGTTCATACCAAAAAAAGAAGTAAAGCCGAATCCTTCATTTGCTAAATTTGCAGGTATAGCTAAGCATTAAGGTAAACTCTCAGGTTTACAAACATAAATCATCTCAATACATTCTTCAGGAAAACCATCATTATCTCTTGAGACTAAAGCTTTAGCAGATATTTTAACAGCCAGTATAGCATGTAATGGGTCTTGATAGTGTTTTGGCGAAATTTTTCTCGCTTGTTTCTCATCATCAGCTGTCTGTTCAGCTTTGACAAGTAAATCTTTTTTTTCAAATTCAGCAAGAAAGTCATCCATGATGGATTCATCTTTGCCTTTTTCTCTTAATTTGTTCTTAACTTCAGAAATCACCAATCTAGAATAACCAAGCTTAAATTCGCCATTATCAACTCTGTTAAAAAAGTTAATTGCTTCTTCATAAGGTTAAAGCCATCTTCCATCTTCTTCAAAAAACAGGTTTAAGTAAATGTTAGCATCTGCGTAAACAATTTCTGCCATAGTATTCATAAATGTTAATTAATATAAAAATATTCTTCTCCCAACCCACACCCAATGTTCTCCCAACCTTCTCCTCTGCAATCATATGTCTTTACTCACAAATCAATCCTTTTAGTGTATGTTCTCATATTACCTATAATCAAAGCTTCTCATCACCTAATTCGCTAGTTTTAACTGCTTAACTTTGTCTAATAGTTAAATTAAATCACTCATTACTATTAATGTGCCCTATGTTGGGTGCATAGCGGTATTTTTTGATTTCGTTAGTTTCTACTTTTTCTGTTAAACCATTCACTTTCAAATCTATTTCTTTCACTGATTGTTTCTGCATTGATAGCTCTTCTCTTAGTCTTTCATTCTCTCGTCGATATTTATTCATTTCGTCTGCTTTGATTGTTTGTGTGATTATTTCTTCTTCTATGCCTGATCTGTCTATGTATCGTTGTGGCATTTTGCTTGAAAAAGCCCATCCATATCTTTTGCATAGTTGTGCGTGTGATATGTGGTTTGCATAGTAAGTTGCTGAGCTATGTCTGAATAGGTGTGGGTAAACGCTTCTTCCTAAAACTTTTTTCCCCATTCTATTGAGCATTTTTCTTATTCCTGCTTCTGAATAGGGGAATAATCTTCCTTGTTTATTACTTAGTCCAATATAGTTCTTCAAGATATTAGAGTACAAGTTTATGCTAATGGTTCGGCCAGTTGTTTTGCTAGTTCCGTGTTTTACTCTTAAGTAGACTGTGTCTTCTTTTATAGTTACATCTTCATGATTAATGCTTAAGAACTCACTAATTCTAAATCCTCCATCAAACAACATTAAAATAACTGTTTTATGGTATAAGTTACACATATCTGCTAATCGTTCAATTTGTTCTCTTGTTAATGCTTCAACTTCTTTTTCTTCTACAAAAGTATCAATCCAGCTAACCAAGTCTGGATAGGTGTGTCCTCCGTTGTTCCACTTGTAAAACTTCCTAATAATCTTCTTTATGTCAGTCTTTGTTTCGTTAGAATAAGGTAACCCGTTTTCTCTGCAAACTGCGTTGTTTTTAAGCTTCATGATGAATAGCTTCATATCTTCATCAGTAACGACGTCAAAGCCCTTTCCAATCCATTTATCGAACTTTAAGAGGTAAGTGAGCAGCTTATTCAACCTA
The DNA here is from genome assembly GCA_018812505.1 of Nanobdellota archaeon. Taxonomy (GTDB): domain Archaea; phylum Nanobdellota; class Nanobdellia; order Woesearchaeales. Next base: position 1,858 of record JAHJDK010000002.1, read on the forward strand.
CTAGGTCCAATCTCTTTTTTAGCACTATTCTTAATAGTCTTACCAATAGCACAATCAGCTAAAAAATCAAGAATTAACTTACGATTCTTAGCATTCATCAACAGGTTCTCTCGAACCTTCTCCAAACGTTTCTCATAACGAGAAAATACTCTTCCCACTTTGTAGTGAGTATTACTAATACTCTTATTTAAACCTTCTCCTATAAGGGCATCAGGACAAAAAGTAATAATGCCCCGAGCGGGATTTGAACCCCACGTCCCTGGCTGTTTTCAGTGCTGAGCTTTGAAAACTCCAGAAAGCTTTTTGCTTTCGCACTACGAAAAGCCGAAGCATCTTTTACAAAGTGTTTGATAAAAGAACTGTCTTAATTTAAAAAACTATGTTCAAATTCAACTTTGTAAGAACTTTTATGTTTTTTTCAAGAGAAAAGTTTATATAGTAGATTAAATAAAATAATTGATAGTTGTTAAAAAAAGAGGCTCAAACATTTATATTTATCAAATTATATTTTTAGAACTTATAGATATTCGTATTAACAACTTATTATAAGATATTAATTTAGGGGAAAAGAGGGATTATTAATGGCTAAATTTGTTGATATAGCACCACCACCACCGCCGCAGTTCTCTAAGGATGAGACTGTGACAGATAGTTCTTCAAAAAAAACTGAAAAAGTTGATTCTAGTAAGAATGTTCCTAAGAAGAGTGGTTTCTTTAAGAAGATGTTTGGCAAAAAGGAACTGTTAGTTTCTGAAGAGCCTAAACAACCTGCTATGCCACCAGAAGAGTTCGAGTTAGATCTTGAGAAGATAAGAGATGATTTCAGGATTCCTAAGAAAGAAGAGAGGAGCAAAGAAAAACCTGTTAAAGCTAAAAAAGAAAAGAAAAAACTTAAAGAACCTAAAGTCAAGAATAAAAGTTCTAAGTCAGCAACTTGGACTGAAGGAGATATTGTTGAAGAGATTCACAAACCAAAAGTTAAAGGTCCCAGGTGGGATGTTGAAGAACCAGTGGCTATTAAATCTAAAGTTGTTTCAAAGACGAAAACAATCAAGCCAAAAATGAAGAATGTAAAATCATCTGTTAAGAAAGTGAAAGTTGTGAAGCATCCAAAAGAAGTGTCTGTAAATGCTCCTTCTATTAAAAAGGAAAAGCTCGTCATGAAAAAGGTCAAACTTCCGAAGATGAGGACTGCTGTTGACAGGGTGATAGAGCAATACTTCAAATCAGTTGAGAGAGAGCAACAACTCATTCAGAAAGAACTTGAAAACATTGTTGTGCATCCGAAGAAAGCACTGCAAAAAGGACCTAATGAGTATATTATACATCACAATGAGAAACTGATAAAATCCATGAAGAACTTGCTGGCTGCAATAAAATCAATTGATCATGAGAAATTTGACAAGAGAGTAAGTGCTAACAAGAAAGACTTCCAGAAATGGGTGACTAAGATACTTCAGGATGAGAAAAAAGCAGAAGAGCAGAGAAACAAGATTCTAAAACAAAAGATGAAGGAGCTGATGAAGAAATACGGTGAAGGAATCAATAAGGACATCCAAGACAAAAAGTATGAGTTAAACTCCCAGAAAAAAGAAGTTGACAGCAAATTAAATTTGTTAGATAATAAATCTAAAAAATTAGCTAGTCTGGATTTAAAGTTGAAGCAAAAAGAGAAAGAGCTAAACAGTTTCATAGAAGAAGGCATACAGAAAACTTTGGATAAGCGATTGAAGAATGAAAAGATAAAGATGCATAGAGTTGAGAACAAAGCTAATCGGTTGAAGAATGAGTATGATGAGAAATTCGAAAAGTATAATGAAGAAAAGTCAGATTTCTTGAAGCAAAGAGCGGATGCTAAAGAGCTTCTTGCAGAAGCAGATGCTTTGAAAAGAAGAAAAACCTATTTGGAAAAGAAAGATGAGAAATTGAAAAAAGAGATTGAAGGATTAAAAGCAACAGATGAAGTTCTTAAGCAAAAAACAACTGAGTTAGAGGCTAAGGAGAAAGAGTTGGAAGCAAAAGACAAAAAATTAGTTGTTGACATCAAAAAATTAGAGGAAAAAGATGAGAAGCTGCTGCAAAGAGAGAAAGAGCTAAAGCTCGAGATAAGAGATTATGATACTAGACTTAAGGAATTAGAATTACGAGAAAAAGAAGTAAAAGAGATGGAAACACACTTGTCAGCAGACAGGGTGGATCTTAAGGATATAAAGAATAAACTTGTTTACAAAGAACATCAAGCAAAAGAAAAGCTCGAGGAAGTCAGAGAGATTGAGAAAGAGATAGAGATAGAAGAGAAAGAAATTGAAAAGCAAAGAAAAGAACTTGATGATTTTGGATTTAGAAAATACTTACATTCAAAGTTTGAGGATTTGAAAGAAGACAAGGCTGTTTCTAAAGTTATGAGTCCGCAAGCTGAAGAATTCTACAACTTGATAGAAACCTGTAAGAAAATGATAGATGTGAATCAGTTTGGAGATGCAAAAAAGCTTTATGCTGACATCAGACAGAGATTTGTTCAGACACAATTGGATCCTGATAATAAGGAAATACTGTGCAATTCTATAAGGGAATTATATGATGACATCTATTTGGCCTTGATTGCAAACCAGTAGATTTGTAAAAATTACTATAGATTTAAAAATAATCTTTACTCTCTAATAGCTACTTGTGGGAGAATCATGATTTTTTTCAAAAAACTAAAGTTTTCATTATTATTAATTATTGCTTTATTAGCTATAGCAAATTCTTTAGCAGATGAATATGTTAGTTTTGATTCATATGATGATTTGGCTAGAGCATTAGGTTCTTTTGATGCTGAACAAACTACTCAATCATTTTCATTAGAATTAAAAAATTCTTATAACGACACACAAAACTTTGAATACTTGTCTTTCCCAAAAATAGGCTCTAAGATGTTCAATCTTAAGATTAAAAACGAATCTCTAAATGTGTTTGTGAACCAAGATAATAGTAAACATAGTGAAGATAATTATAATTATTTGAAAATTGATAACTCGATTTTTGAAGAAATGAATACTTTAGATGAAGACTCAGTGCAAGTGATTATAAAACTTAATCTTAAAGTTGTTGATGAGAAAGAAGCTATTAAACGAGTTGATATTAAATCAACAAAAACTTTTTTTGACAAGCCTTTAGTTGATGAAAATGAACTTAAGAAAATAAGATTTGAGATTGCTAAAGAAAGAGTTGTTTCTGTTCTTAACAGAAAAGGAGAAACAAATAGTATAAGAACAATAAATTCTTTAGCAACAAGTTTAAATCGTGATGAGCTTAAATCAATATCTCATTCAGAATATGTAGACAAAATATATCTGGATTACAAGACAAAAACTTTTCTCGATGATTCTGTCGATATAATAAAAGCGAATGATGTCTGGAACTTAACAGACCGCAATGGAAATTTTATAACAGGAAAAAACATAACAGTAGCAGTCTTAGATTCAGGAATAGATTATACTCATATGGATTTTGGAAGCTGCACAGCAATAGGTCCAAACTGCAGAGTGATAGATGGATATGACTTCATAAACAATGATTATGATCCAATGGATGATGAAGGACATGGAACTCATGTAGCAGGAATAATAGCTGCTAATAGTCTAGCAATCAAAGGTGTTGCTCCAGACGCGAAACTAATAGCTTATAAGACAACTGATGAAAATGGAGGAGGATTAAGCTCACATCTATTAATGGCAATTGAAAGAGCGATTGATCCAAATCAGGATGGGGACACATCTGATCATTATGATATAATTACTACAAGTACAGGATATGATTCATCATCAACATATGATTATATTTCAACAATGATAGATGCAGCAGTCGAAACAGGTGTGATATTCATTGCAGCAGCAGGTAATGATGGACCAGGATATGAAACTATTAGTTGTCCTGCATGCTCAGAAAAAGCCATAGCTGTTGGTGCATCAACATCACTTGATAGTGTGGCGAGCTTCAGCTCAAGAGGGCCAACAAACTGGAACACAATAAAACCAGATATTCTTGCCCCAGGAGTAGGAATTTGTTCATCACAATGGGAAGATGTATGG
>JAHJDK010000049.1 GCA_018812505.1 Nanobdellota archaeon
CATAAAATTTATATATTAATTCTCTCTAAAAATATTATGATAAAGGTTTCTATAGACTCTCCACTAGCAGAACTTACTCTTCGAAAATATGAATCTCCACATGGTTTGGAGAAGAGAGAGCTTGTCAGGAAGCTTTGCTTGTCTCTAGGTTTATTGCAGCCTGGTGATTCAAGAGATGTTGTTGTTGATGTGTTTCAGGTTATGCTTGAGACCAAGAAAGATTTAACCAGCAAAGAAGTTGAAGACCTCACCATTGCTAACAGGAAGAAATACAAACAGGCATTGCTTGGCATAGCACCTTCAAACATTAGACGGCAATTGCTGCGATTGAGGGATTTGTTTCTTGTTGAAAAATTAGTTAATAATTACAGAATTAAAGAAAAGTCAAAACTCTTGCAGTTGTTTGAGGAGAATATTGAAAAGTATTATTTAAACTCAATTGTGAAGAGAGTTAAGGAGTATTTAGAATATGTTGACAAGGAATTCTAAAAATTTTAACACTAAAGGTTTTTATAATACCTGTTATTTCCTTATTGAATGAACATTTCAGAAAATCTAGTAAAAGTAGACGAAGCTAATAAAACCAGAATGTTAGAACATCTTATTGAACTTTTTGAGCATAAAATATTATCTGACATCATTACTAATACTTTTCTAATCGCACCAAAGTCTTATGAATTATTTCTTCAGTATAGTCAAGGAATAAATTCTCTTTGCAAACAATTATCAGACTTGTATTTAGAATATGGATTAAATTATGAAAACAATAATAGTGTATATTACATTCTTAAAGCAGTTGATCTTAATCCTAATATTAAAGCAAAAAATGTAAATTATATTGGTTTATCATCAATAAACACTATATTAATATATCAGGATGATAATTTTTTTGAAATATCTAAACACAATTTATTCATTAAATCTGTAAAAAGTCCTGAAATCATTGATTCTGCACAAGAAAAGATTCAGAATGCAAAAGAACGTTTACAACAAACACCTGATATTCTTGAAAACTACCAACTATTTGATTAGTTAAAACTTAAACAATAAACTTTCAAACACAACTACTTTTCCATCCTTAACTTTAATGCCTTCTTTTCTTAGCATTAAAATCTTCTTCCTAACTCCAGTTGCGAAACCACCAATGCTTCCATCACTGCAAACAACCCTGTGACAAGGCACTTTCGGTGAGTAGGGATTCTTGTTCATTGCCTGACCAACTGCTCTGTAAGCCTTACTGCCAACAGCTTTTGCCAACTCCTTATAAGTTGTTACTCTGCCCTTTGGAACCATTCGGAGTTTTGAATAGATTTTTTCTTGAAAGAGAGTTGACATAATAAATTAAATTAACCTGAACATTTATATAGATTTTTTGTTTTCCCTGTAGAATGACACTAAAAGCATTGATATTTGATCTTGATGGAACAATCATAAATTCTTTTTATAGATACTTCCAATGGTTTAAACATTGTTCTGAAAAAATATTCAATAAAAATTTTCAATTCTTAGAACCAAGTGATGAATATAAAATAATTCATAATGAAGGATTCGAAAAAGGTGGAAATGCAGGTATCTATGAAGCTCTTGGCATGGACTTCAAATCAAATGAAGAACTCATCACTAAAGAACTTAATAGATGGATGAAGAACAGAGAACCAATACCTGTTTTTGAAGAAGTGGTGCAAGAAATTCATAATATTTACTTTTTCTCATTATTTAAACATCATCACTTTAAATTTGCCATAAACTCAGGAAATCACTGGCAGCTATACTCAGGACAACTTCATAAAGCAGGCATAATGGAATATTTTGACGTGAAAATAGGAACAAGTGAGTTGTCAAAAAAAGAAATAAAACCAAATCCAATAGGACTGGCCAAAACACTAGAATTGCTAGAGGTTAAGTCTGAAGAGGCAATATACATAGGAGATACAATTACAGATATAAACTTATGTTCTAGATTATCAGAACTTAACATGGAACCAATGAAAATAATATCAGCAACATGGGGTTTTGAAACAATAAACAGACTTATTAATAACAATCCTGACAAAAACTATGTTGTAAGAACACCAGAAGAGATGACATCAATAGTTAAGAATCTTGTTAGTCAACCATCATATTCCTGATATATCACGTGACCACAACTTTTGCAGTGACTAGCATCTTTGTCATGGTATCGTAAGCCACATTTTGGGCACACAGTCTTTTTCTTGTCTGACATCTTGGTCCATTCTTTCACTATGCTGCCTGCCTGCCATGGTATCAAGACTATGCCTGATAATATCATTATCACAGTCACCCATTTACCTGCATCTGATAATGGAGTGATGTCTCCAAATCCTACTGTTGTCAATGCTATAACTGTGAAGTAGAACGCGTCTCCAAAGTTTTGGACATTAGGATTTACCGGGCTTTCCACACTCCAGAAGAATCCTGAGCTTATGAAGAATATCATCAGCAACGTCATTAGTAAACGCACGACTTTTAAGAGATGTGTTGTTATTTTTCCGAAGAAGAATTCGTTGTCTGCTGTGAATCTTAAGAATCTGAATATTCTTAAAACTTTCAACACTCTTAATACTCTAATAAATCCTAGGTTCAAATTTGATGTTGGCAATAACATCAGAGCAAGTGTTGGCAGTATCGCAACTAAATCTATTATGCTATAAATACTTATCAAATGTTTAAGTCTATCTCTTGACCCGTAAAGGCGAGCTAAATACTCAATAATAAATATAAAAACAGTGATTGTTTCAATTGTCCATAAAGCACTTTTTGTTGTCTCTGAGATTTTATAGGTTTCTAGAACAAACACTAAACAAACCAATAGATTCAACAGCATGATGAATATATCTATGAGTTTTCCTGGAACAGTTTTGCAGTCAATCAAATAGAATTGTATCTTTTCTCTTATAGTATTGCCTGTTTTTTCACTCATAGAACTATAGAATAAAAAAATAATTATTAAAAGTTTGTGTTTTATACAACCATAAGATACTATCTTCCTGCTTTGTATTGTCTAAATAAGTCACTAAACAACTTTGGAACTAGATTCATATTATCCGGTGTTTCAACATATGCAATTCTCATCTGGGTTGTTCCAGGGTTATTTTCGCCTTTGGCAACTGTGTAGAATCCTGCCATTGGAGCTACTAATAAAGTTAACCTCTCATCACCAACATTGACAAATCCTTCTTTTGCGCAGTAATTAACAAAGTCTGCAGCGTCAAATCCTTGCTTAGCAATGTTCCTTACATCCACAACTGAGTAGATGGATGCGTCCGGACTTGAAACTATTAGTCCTGGAAGTTCTTCTTTCAGGTCGTTGGTAACTTTTGAAAGCATTGAATTATAGTAGGTTCTCTGTTTCTTAAACCATGTTTGCAGTTCTTCTTTTGAAACATGTGCTAACGATCCAAATATGTATTGATCTATTACTGGAGAACATAACTCAGCAGTGTTTTCAGCAACTGCTTTTTCACTAAACAGTTCATTGTCTGTCACTATAGCTCCTATTCTTAATCCGCAGGCATTCCACACTTTTGAAGCGGTTTCAATGCTTATTCTTCTGCCTGTGATTCCTGGAATTTCTTTTTCTGTCAATCCCCAAATGCTTACAGCATCATGGTCAACGTAATGCAGTTCCCTGTAAGCTTCATCGCTTATCATCCACATATCATATTTGACGCATAATTTAGCTAATGAAATCATTGTTTTGTGGTCGTAGAAGTGTCCAGTTGGGTTGTCGTATGGTATTACTACCATCGCACCTGGGTTGTGTTGTTCTATAATTTTTTTTATATCACTGATTTCTGGCAGGGAAAACTTTCCATGTTCATGCAAGTGTCTGGAAATTGATACTGTTCTTCTTCCGTATCTTTGGGCCATTGCACTATAGTTTGTGTAAGTTGCGTCTATCAATAATAATGGTTTTTCATCAGAGCCTGCAGGTCCGCAAGTTCCTATAACTATTAAACCCATTGCTTGGCTTCCACCATTGGTTATTTGTGAGTATAATCCTTCAACGTTGAAGCCGCTAGCAGCTATAACATTCAAGAATGCATTGTTTGTCTCTTCAAATCCTCTTGTTGAAGAATACCTGACCACTCCTTCCTTGAAAGGGCTTGTCTCTGCTTTTAAGTTGAACATTCGCTCAATCATAGCTGGATGCATCGGTAAAGATACATTTCCTATTGCTGTGTTTATTGCTTTAACATCGTCTTTTCTCTTTGAGAATTCTATCTGTGCCATCCTGATTGCTGATGGCTTCCTGTTTTTGAAATGATTTGAAAGTTCAGGACTCATACTAAATACCTCCAATTAACTATTATAACCTAAGAATTTATGTTTCAGTTATAAAATTTTTGATGTAAATATTATGTTTTTTTGCATACAAAAAACATGCAGTTGCCTGCTTTAACTTCTTTGTCATTATCAGTAACATTTTTTCTGCAGTCATTGTAAACCAGTTCAAAACCTGCCTTTTCAATCTGTTTTTTAACTTCTTTCAAACTAGGTATATGAATATATTGATTATTGTGAAATGTTTCTGACTTTGCTTTTTTGAAAAATCGGTCACCCCACTCTTGTTCTTTGATTTTAAATCTCAAATATCTTAAAATGTACATCTTTATGAATTGTATTAGCCAGAGAAAGCACCACTTGCTAAGATAAGTTCTTATGTGAGAAGTAAATATGAAATAACCGTTTGGTCTTATAACCCTGTAAACCTCTTCCAGCACTTTGAGACGATTCTTTCTTCCTGGAACTTGATCCCATCCTGCAAACGAGAATATCGCATTGTCAAAACTCTGATTTTTAAACTCTAGTTTAGTGGCATCTCCTAATCTGAAATCCATCTTCATTTTGAATTCTTTGCAGAAGTTCTTCGCAGAATTTATCATTGCAGGTGTTAAGTCTAACCCTATAATTTTATAACCCATTTTTGCAAGTTGAAAAGTCGTTCTTCCAGAGCCGCATCCAATGTCAAGTACTGAGAAACCTTTTTTGAAGTATTTTGTGTATATTATTTTTTCAGAAGGCCAAAGTCCTTTTCTAGTTTGTTCTCTATAAGATTCTTGCACGTTATCAGCTGAGAATTCTTTTATAACTATTTCCTTTATTGATTCAAAATTCTCCAAAGAAATCACCTTGTCACTTTAAAGCTTTCAACTTCTTCTTTTAGCTTTCTGGCTTTAATGTTGTTTTCAAAGTGTTTTCTTACAGGTTCTATCAGTTCATCTATCTTTGTAGCTATTGCTTTCTTCAAGTCTAGAGGATGTAACTTTCCTGAGACATAATCATTTTCCAGCTCTTCATAACTGTTAAATTCAAGGTTTCCTCCAAATTTGTCTGGTCTCTCAATCTTCAGGATTTTATATTTCTCAAAAATAATGTATTTGCAATATTCAAGTATTGGATTTTCTATTATATCTCCTTGTGGACAGTATGCTTTGTTAATCTTCCGGTTTATATCTTCTGTGCTATCAGTCATGAATATTGCTGAGTCTGGTTTTGACTTGCTCATCTTTAAATCTATGGCTCTGTCTACAGCATCTTTTTCCTGACTTGCTGGTTGTCCTAGCCCCATTAACATGTGGTGTGAGACAATTACTGGTTTCCAGTAGCCAAGTTTTGGTCCAATCTCCCTTGCTAACATGTTTACTTTTCTCTGGTCCATTCCTAACTGACAAACATCTGCTTTCAGATGGAATATGTCTGCTGCCTGCATACAAGGATATAGTATTTGCGATGCTTGCATCACTTCCCCTTCTTTTCGTCCCATTATTTGTCCGCATCTAACTATTCTGTTGACTGTTGAATTTCTGGCTATCTGCATTACTGTCTTCCAGTATTCATGATTATTAACCAAGTCGCTTACCCATACAAACTCTACGTTGTCAAGGTCCATTCCGCAGGCTTTCCATACTTCTATAAAGTATTTCCCGACTTTCTGTATTTTCTCAAGGTCTCCACCCATCTTGTTGTTAGCCCATCCATGCCAATCAGCCACTAGCATCTTGAACTTTGCACCTGCCTTGGTCATCTTGTTGATGTTTATAGCTCGAAGTATTCCTTGTGCTATGTGCATTGTTCCACTTGGTTCAAAACCGTCATAAGCTACAAAACTCTTCTTTTCTTCCAGTAATGCTTTAAGGTCAGAAGTTGTTGTTATCTCTTCGCCAACTTGTTTTATTAGTTCTAATCTTTTTTCAACAGTCATTTTATAGCCTTTAATACTAATGGTTATTTATTATTTTATGTTATTTAGAAAATTAAATAGTTTATTGGATATTTAATTTCTAAGTTGTAAAAGACCAATAGAAATATATTTTAAATGTCTTTTACTAATCATCCTAAATGAGTTCTTAGAATTCTGGCATTTGAGCCTCTTCTTAGTTTTGCCAATGCATTTTCTTTTATCTGTCGCACTCTTTCCCTTGTTAATTTCAGTTCAGCCCCAATTTCTCCTAAGTTCTTTATAGAAGTGTCAATAGCAAAATAGTTTTTTATAATTAATTGTTCTCGTTCATCTAGTGAATTTATACATTGTCTTATTTCTTTTTTGGATGATTCACTCATCAAATCATTATCTGGAGGTTCTTGCTCAGTATCAGGTATGATATTCTCTAATTTCGAGCCTTTTTCAATTTCGTAATCTAATGGTTTAATAGAATAGCGATGCATTGGTATAGAAGTTTGATTATGTCCTAATCTTTGGAGAGTTAGTTCTTCTTTAGAAACATCATCAATTTTATCCAGTTCATATTGTTTTATGTAATCTTCTTCTAATTTATCTAATGCAGAAAAATTTTGAATTAAGTTTAATGGTATATAAATAAGTCTTCCGTGTGCAGATAGTTCTTCACGAATTACCCGTTTTATCCACCAAACAGCATAAGTTATAAATTTGAATCCTTTAGTATAATCAAATCTTTCTGCTGCTTTAATAAGACCCATATTTCCTGTGTTTATTAAATCTTCAAGACTTAATCCATTACCTTGATATTTCTTGGCTTGTGAAACCACAAATTTAAGATTGGATTCAACTATTTTTTTAAAGTATTCCGGACTAGCAGTATTTTTGTATTTAATGAATAAGTCTAATTCTTCATCAGGGCTTAGAACTTTGTAAGGTTGTATCTTTCTTAAATAAATCTCTAAAGATTTAGTATAACCAGGTTTTTCATTCATTTAAATCTGTAATAAAAAGCTTAATATAAAAGTTTTGAAAAAAAAATATTAAAAAATTATTGTTTTGCTGCTCTTTGATGTGGCAGGATTCTTTTAACAGTTATTGGTAATACTCCTTCTTTGAACTCCAACTTTGCTATCTCTACAGGATTATATTTCAACTCTTCAAGTTTCTTTGGAGTTAGCTTTATTAGGAATGGAGCACCCATTGATATTTGTAGTGCTCTACTGCCAATCATCCTTGCCATTTCATATTTTGTGTGTTCGTTTTCTCCTAATTTAATCTCAACCATTTAACAACACCTCTTAGATTAGTTTCCTAAGTTCTTTGCTTTTCTTGATTGCTATATCAACCATTTTCATGATTTCTTCTTCTTGCAAAGAATAATCTCCTCCTTTCTGGATTGCACAGATGGTTTCGTCTTCTAATACAGCAACAGTTAGTCTTGCGTCAACAAATTTTTCTTCTTCATGCGTTAAATCTACCAAAAAGTTTTCTCCTATTTTCGAAATAGTTATTTCTATTGGAACCTTACTTAGTGGTATTGGCTTGTTTGATCGCTTCTTATAGTCAACTTTTCCATCTTTCATTTCTGGAAATTTTGCTTGTTTCAAAGCTACAATACTTGCCAGAGCGCCTATGTCTAATAGGTTTCCATCAGCATTTATAGGTGATATGTCTAAGTTTATCATCCAAACTTTTTCACCTTTTTCTATGCAGAGTTTCTTGGTATCTATTGATTTAGACTCTCTTATGCCTCTGTCTATAACTCTTGCAATTTCTACTGAATTAATTCCTGGCGGTCCACCTTCAAAATCAGGGTTTGATAATGGATGTAACTCTGCTCCAGTCATCAGCACGCCTTCATCAGGCTTGTCTGGGTATGGTGTGCCTACAGCCATCTTTACTCCTGCAATTAATTCTGTGTTTCCACACTTAATTTTTGCAGATCCTTCTGCATTGCAAGTAACGTCGGTTTCTATTGTTATCTTTCTGAACTCATCGTTCTTTCGCCCATCAATTCTGATGTTTTGGCTTAGCCCTTTGTTGATATAATTTTTGAAATCTTGATTCATTTTTATCACTTATATTTCTCCTTTAATGCTTTTCTTTGTATTTCAGCTATTTTTTTCAAAACTGGTTTAACCATTTGAATGGCTTTTTTAAGCTCATCTTTTGTGATTAATCCATCAAGCTGAAGCAGTGTTATTTGCTCTGTGCTTGGCACCATAGCTATCGGAATATCTACAGCTCCTTCTTCGTGTGATTCTTCTTCATAATTTAAATCAACCAGCACTTGGTCTGAGACTTTTCCGCATGATACTGCTGCGACCATGTCTTTCATTATTATCCCTGCATCTGCCAATGCCATTGAAGCAGCGCATATTCCTGCACATCTGCTTCCTGCGTCTGTTTGCGGAAGCTCAATAAATACATCAACAACTGCGTTTGAAAAACCTTCTAAATCAACAACTGGCAGTAAAGCCTTTTGTGTAACCATTGATATTTCTTTTGATCTCCTGCTAGGACCTGGTCTTACTCTATCGCCTGATCCTGAGAATGGCATCATGTTGTA